>CAYGUN010000289.1:2428-3393 GCA_964353025.1 uncultured Bacteriovoracaceae bacterium | reverse complement strand
GGTTATGTTAACTCATTTCCCTATATCATGACCTTTGATAAATCGATGCTACCAGTGAAAGGGATTAACAAGATCGCCACCGATGATGATTTAGATAAGCAACAAGACGTTTATAAAAAAGAAAAAGAATACGAAAATCTTTGCAAAGATCTTATCACCAAACATGACCTCGATATGAACCTCACCCATGTTGAGTTTACTCAATTTGGCAAAAAAGTTGTTTTCTATTTTACGGCCCCTGCCAGAGTTGACTTTAGAGGACTGGTAAAAGATCTCGTCACAACACTTAAGGTAAGAATTGAACTGCGCCAAATTTCCGTACGAGATAGAGCTGCTGCAGTCGGTGGAATTGGGCCTTGTGGTAGACAGTTATGCTGCTCTTCTTTTCTTGGAAAATATGGAAGTGTAAATATTAAAATGGCCAAAAACCAAAACCTCACTCTCACCTACGGGAAACTCAATGGTGTCTGTGGGCAACTTAAGTGCTGTCTCCAGTATGAAGATGAAGTTTATGATAATAAAAGAAAGGCCCTGCCTGCAGAAGGCCAACTGATAGAATGCAACAACGGTGATCGAGGACGAGTAGAAAGACTACATATTCTCAGTGAACAGTTTGATATCTTAACTGATCGTGGAGTGGTTAAGAGATACGCGGGAGATCAATTCAAGTCAGTCATGAATGATTCTTATCGTTTTCCAAGACAATTTGATCATATTTCCAATGAAACCTCCACCGTTATCGGACTGAGTGACTATGAGGCCAAGCAAACGGCCCAGTTTGAAAAAAGTATTGCTGAAATAAAATCAAAAGGCGAAGTTCAGGCCCAAGTTATTTTTGAAGATCTTTTTGGGGTTGAAACTTTTACCGAGCCCGAGGACTATAAGCACTAAAAAGAACAAAAAGAGATGCGCAAAAAAGCGGAGAACTAACTTAAATAAGAAGACCTTAGGAAACAAGCAGAGAA
>CAYGUN010000289.1:0-2418 GCA_964353025.1 uncultured Bacteriovoracaceae bacterium | reverse complement strand
TTTGTAAATGAGCCCGTTGCTCAAGCAAATACACCATCAGAAGAGAAGCCCGCAGAAAACAATAATGATTTACCAGAAAAAAATGAAAATGATTCGAGAAATAATAATAGAGGTAAAAGAAAGTTTAACCGGAACAGAAGACCAAAAGGAAAGAATAAGAATAATTCTTAATTTCAATGATCAAAATCGCACACACAGCTGATTGGCATCTAGGAAAGAAGCTTTTTCGGCAAGACAGACTCCAAGAACAAAAGCTTTTTTTAGATTGGCTAAGAGCTAGTATTTCCCAAAATAATATTGATGCCCTCCTTATTTCAGGAGACATATTTGATCATCCTATTCCTCCCCATGAGGCATTAAGTGCGTATTTTGATTTCTTATTCCAAATCACCCAAGAAACAGATTGCCAAATTTTTGTCATCGCAGGAAACCATGACTCAGGACAATTCCTAGAGGCCCCAAAGGGACTTCTATCCAAGCAAAATGTTCACGTTATAGGTAAGATTCAAGATGATCTAAATACTCATCACCAAGTTTTTACTATCAAAGGTGAAGAAGTCCTTATCAGCTTTCTGCCTTATTTTAGGCAATATGAAATACTAAAACATTTAGAAACAACTCAAGCAGAGTCTCAAGATATACATGCATTTTTCAAAAGTTTTTTTCAACTTTCAATGCAAGAGAAATACTCTCATATCAAAACTAAAATTCTTATGGCCCATCACTTATTTGGTAGCTATGAATCGTCTGGCTCCGAGCAAGTGGTTTCCCTATCAGGCCTGGAGTCATTCCCAAGAGATCTTTACCAAGACTGCTACCAATATGTGGCCTTGGGACATATACATAAAACCCAAACATTGCATCACCACCCCTTTGTGATCTATCCAGGCTCACCTATTGCTATGCGATTTGGAGAAAGTGAGCAAAAATATATTTCTCTCTTTCAAACAGGAGAAGAGCTAACTCAAAGCTTTCTTCCTATCCCTATTCTTTATCCGCTCAAGCAAATTAAGGTTAAAAGAGAAAAACTGTTTGAATCTTTAGATAAGCTTATTCTCACATCCAAAAACTATTCACGTGAAGTTTATTTAGAGATTGAAGTTCAACTGCTGGCCCCAGAGTCAGGATTAATCGATGAAGTCAAAGCTTACTTAAAAAAGTCAAACATAAATCTCTTAAGCTTTTTTATGATTACTGGAAATACCAGCGAAGTTCGAAAAGCAAAACGGGATATTATTTCTCTGGCACCGGAGGAGCTTTTTGAATCCTTCTATCAAAAAAAATATCCTGAAAATCAAATGCCTAAAGCATTAAAAGAAGATTTTAGCTGGCTTATGGATCTCACCCGTCTAGATAAGGACACTCATGAGAATCAGTGAGATTAAAATCAAAAATGTGGCCTCCTTAAAAGGCAAGCATCATATTAAATTTGATGGGTTTGGCAGTGATCTTAATTTATTTGCCATAACGGGTCCCACAGGCTCTGGAAAATCAACCATACTCAACTGCATAGGCCTTGCCCTCTATGGTAGCCATTACAAAAAAAGCGTCACCCAACCCGACATGGTCACCCTTGGTGAAAAAGAGGCCAGTGTGGATCTTTATTTTCAATTTCAAAATAAAAGCTATCTCGCACGTTGGGAAGCACGGATTAGAAAAAATAGTGGTGAACTACTTAAAAACCCTAAGGCCTCACACATCCTATTTGTCAAAGAGCAAGATAGCTATACTCCAATTGAGAAAAGTACCGAAGATATCTTGCATCTTAATTTTGAACAGTTTTGTAAAACTGTTATCCTCAACCAAGGTGAGTTTTCTAAATTTTTAACCAGCAAGTTTAGTGAAAGAAAAGAAATATTAGAAAAACTCTATCAAGGTGAATACTTAGAAAAGCTTTCACAAAACCTAAGAAGTGAAGTCAATAGGATACAAGCAACGGCCAAAAATATCACCACTGAGATTAATGCGTTAGAGTCTGGCGATAGTGAAGATTATGCGGCCTTAGAAATAGAACTTAAGCAGAAAAAAAGCTACAGCGAATCTATCCAAAAAGCCGCACTTATTTTTAAAGAATTAGATAAGCTTATTTTTGATTTTTACGATCAATCTGTTAAGTCACAAGACGCAACAAAACTTATTGCCAAACTTCACTTTAATCTCAAGGAAGAAACCCAAACGCTTAACAACTTAAAACAAATATCCAGTAACGCAAAAGAGAGCTACCAGGAGCAATATTCTCTATTTGAAAAACAAAGACCGATGCTGCAAAAGTGCTTGGTATGGAAAAATCAAATTCAAGAGCTCGAAATTAAACTCGGTGAAATTCAACAGAATCTCGGCAAAAGCTATGAGGCCAAGACAAAAATTACCGATGAAATACTCACTACCGAACAAAGACTGAGTTGCGATCTTAAGGAT
>CAYGUN010000288.1:0-3415 GCA_964353025.1 uncultured Bacteriovoracaceae bacterium | reverse complement strand
TTACACTCTTTTAGACGTTCATCCACTAGTGCTGTTAGTCCTGTCTTTATAATTCTCTCATCTTGTAAAGTGACTTCAAGTTTTTCCTTATCCAGAATAAGCTCACTTAGGAACGCCTGGTTCTTTGCCACAAAATCTTTTGCTTCAGAATAATCTTTTAGAAAATTAAATTCTTTATGTGATTCCACAAGAAGATCATATTTTCTAATTTTCTCTTTTAAAGTCTTTGCTCTCTGGGCCCTTTCAGCTTGCCTTTCAAGTGACTTTAAATTTTTATAAATCTCTGACTGCAGGTCATGAAGACGGTTTAGATTTGTTTGAGTATTTTCCATCTTACGTAGAGATTCTTGTTTTCTTTTCTTAAATTTTGTAATTCCAGCAACTTCTTCAATCATTGCTCTTCGTTCAACTGGCTTTGCCTGAACTAGCCTATTAATTTCACCTTGAGCGATAATGGAATAAGATTTTGCTCCGGCCCCAGTATCCATAAAAACTTCTTGGATATCTTTCAAGCGAGCGGGTAATCCATTAATTCTGTATTCTGTTTCACCATTTCGATAAAGCTTTCTTGAAATTTGAATTTCAGTCGGCTTCACCACCTGGTTACTAATATGAATATGCTTACCTTCATCGTTGCTTAAAACTAATGTGACTTCGGCGAAAGAAGCCGGTGAATACTTATCAGAGCCCGCAAAAATTAGATCCTTCATCGAGTTACCACGAAGATGCTTGGCCGACTGCTCACCCATTACCCAAAAAAGAGCGTCAACAATATTAGATTTCCCACAACCATTGGGGCCAACAATGCCCGTTATTCCATCGTCAAAATAAATAGTGGTCTTATCACGAAACGACTTAAACCCTTGTAAGTGCAATCTTAAAAGCTTCATCTTAAATTTCCTTAGCTGATTGTGTGTGCAGCATTAACTACTGGTAAATTAAAGTCCATATTGTTCTACCAATAGCTAATATCTTCTTATGATGCGGCCCATTTTGTCTAGGAATAAATCCCTTTTTTAACACTGGTAATCATTACGAAATTGCAAAAATTTGTCAGACTCTAGTCACTTATTTTTAGCAGAAGGTTTTTATGAAATTATTTTTGGCTTGTTTAGTCCTTATTACTAGTTTTGCATCGCATTCAATTGAGGCCCAAAAAGCCAAAATCATTTTCAGGAATCTTGGAAAAAGAGAGCAAGGATATTTCTACCTGCAAGGTGGACTTGTCTATGAGAGCCGAAAAGATATCCAAGGTTTTTTAGTTTTCTTTAATAACAATAAAACCGTGGCCTATTATCCAGTTGAGGTCGACTTTACTTCTTGGGGACTAACGGCCCACCTTGCTTTGGTTGAGCATGACAACTCAATAAGAATTGAAGGCGTTAAAAACAAAAGTGTTCGAGAATTTCTAGGTAACTATTATGGAGGGAAGGCCGGACTCTCTATTATGGCCGGATTTAAAGGTGCTGTTGCTGGTAGAAAAAATGGGCCTTATATTTACGACTCCTCCCTCAAGCTTTCAACTCTTGGATTGGATTTAAGTTTTATTAAATACAGCGTGAGCGAAGATAAAACTTATGAAAAAGAACTACCTTATTCTTGGGATGAAATAATAAAATAGTCTATTATTTAGTTTTTATCTAAGAAATGAATCTCTTGGCCTAAAGTATAAAATGTATTTGAATCAAAATATTGATTTCCCTTGGCACCTGCCAATCGTCCATATGAATTCTGAATTTTTACAAATTCTATTTCATTTTTATCATTAAGCTTTATTCCTTTAATAATTACCATATGACTACCAAACGGTGGGTCTTGAAATGATTCATCATATTTGAAAATCAGAGCATCCTCTTTAAATTTTCTATTTTGAAGAGGCACGCTATAACTAAGCAAGACAGGATTTTGCTTAGTTAGTTCACCTACTATCTTCTCAACGACCAAGTTTTTATTTTTTTGATTAATATAAAGATTCTGAAATGAATAATTTTCTAACCACGACTCATTGGGACCGTTAACCTCTACCCCCAACGACAGATATTTTGAAAAAAACCTCTGAGTTTTATTTGTATATAATGCTGAAAATTCTTTCATTTTCAGTTTGAAATTTTTTAATTTGAAAGCTACTTCAGGATCTAAGTATTCCTCATCATACCAATCATATGTAGAATTCCAAAACTCTCCTATAGTGCGCGATGAACTCTCCCATCTTTTGCTTAAATTTAATGATTTTTTTAATTCTAAAATATTTTTTCCCCAAATTTCATTTATAGACAATTCTTCAAGGAAACTTAATCTTTGTCTCGCCAATTCCAGGTTG
This sequence comes from uncultured Bacteriovoracaceae bacterium, assembly GCA_964353025.1. Classification (GTDB taxonomy): domain Bacteria; phylum Bdellovibrionota; class Bacteriovoracia; order Bacteriovoracales; family Bacteriovoracaceae; genus CALFYV01. The sequence goes on along the minus strand of CAYGUN010000288.1, from coordinate 1,095 downwards.
TACTCCTTGATTAGCTTGCTAAATACATATGAAAAGACTCCTTTTCCTATTAAAGTGTTAGATACTAGCTTGTTCATAAAGACGTCGCTATCGTAAACAAGACCATACTTTTTTATTAATCTCTCAAAACTTTTTTCATCTCCACCCTCATGAAATAGAGAATCATTTCTCATAAATGGATCTCTACCCAAGTAATATTGCCCCTCGTTTACTGCATCTATAAAGCCATCTTTTAAATAATTAAAGAAATAAAAATCTACACTGAGACTCTTCCCACTTTTAGTATATCCCTCCATAAAAGAACAAGAGCTATTTAACCAACAACTTCCCCACTGCCCCTGGGATCTCAAGTTAATTTCTTGAGAAATTTCAATATCCATTTGCGGTTCTTTTTTTGAAAATAAATGAAGGCAAGCATCAGACTTCTGAAGTGAAAACCAAAAGAGAAATGAAAAGTATAAATAGCGTTGAAGCATTAAAGTGAAATATCACAAACAACGCACGGTGGCAACACGATCGTCTAAAATCATCCCTATTTAACTCGCTGTTTTTACTGGAAACATCCTTTGTGTGAAATATATGATGCCATATAAGAATAGCCCTGCCCCACTAACAAAAAACGGTGAAATTTCCAACCTATCAGAAAAGAAATACGGTCTAAAGAGTAAGGCACAAACAACAACAAGCATTGCTGTTTCATAAAACCTATTCTTCCTATAAAAATAGTTCTGAGTAATGCTAGCAAAACTAAACATGGCAATCACACAACAAATAAAAATATAGATCATGCGAGGAACGCCCTCCACCCCAACTAACAGCAAGTCTGTATTAAAAATAAACATAAAGGGCAGAATTGCTGTTCTCATATCATAAATAAAACCCTGGATTCCCGTTTTGATGGGATCTTCTTTTGATATGGCCGCAGCTGCGTAAGCTGCCAGTCCAACAGGAGGCGTATCATCGGCCAAGATTCCAAAATAGAAACAAAATAAGTGGGCCGCAATCAAAGGAACTTCAAGTCCCATTGTTCCCGAAAGCTCCACAATCGCCGGAACAGTAAGGGTTGCCATAACAATATAATTAGCAGTAGTAGGC
>CAYGUN010000287.1:0-3430 GCA_964353025.1 uncultured Bacteriovoracaceae bacterium | reverse complement strand
GATTGGTCTGTTCGGTGGTGCCGGTGTTGGAAAAACAGTTCTTATTATGGAGTTGATTAATAATATTGCTACTCAACACGGTGGTTATTCGGTATTTGCTGGTGTTGGAGAAAGAACTCGTGAAGGGCGTGACCTTTTTGACGAGATGACTGAATCTGGGGTTATTTCAAAAACAGCTCTAGTTTACGGGCAAATGAATGAGCCACCAGGTGCTCGTGCCCGTGTTGCTCTTACAGGACTATCGGTTGCAGAATATTTCCGTGATGAAGAAAAACAAGACGTTCTTTTCTTCGTTGATAATATTTTTCGTTTTACTCAAGCAGGTTCAGAGGTTTCGGCCCTTCTTGGTCGTATTCCTTCAGCGGTTGGTTACCAACCTACTCTTGGTACTGAAATGGGCGCTATGCAAGAGCGTATTACTTCAACGAAAGATGGATCAATTACATCTATCCAGGCAGTTTATGTTCCCGCGGATGACTATACGGATCCAGCTCCTGCCACAACATTTGCTCACTTAGATGCAACAACGGAACTTTCTCGTCCAATTGCGGAACTTGGAATTTACCCAGCGGTTGACCCTCTTACATCATCATCAACAATTTTAACTCCAGATATCGTTGGTGAAGAGCATTACGCAATTGCTCGTGGGGTGCAAGAAATTCTTCAAAGATATAAAGAGCTTCAAGATATTATTGCCATTCTTGGTATGGATGAATTATCTGAAACAGATAAAGTTCTTGTTGGTCGTGCAAGAAAAGTTCAAAAATTTCTTTCTCAACCATTTTTCGTTGCTCAGCAGTTTACTGGAATTGACGGGCAGTTTGTTAAAATCGAAGACACTGTTGCTTCATTTAAAGCAATTTTAAATGGTGAAGTGGATGATTTACCAGAGCAAGCATTTTACCTGGTTGGTAACTTGGATATGGTTAGAGAAAAAGCGAAGCAATTAGCAGGTAAATAAAATGTTTGAATTAAACTTACTTACTCCAAATGGAGTAGTTGTAAAAAAATTAAAATGCAGCGATCTCATCATTCCTACAGTGAGGGGTGAGATCAATATTCTTCCTAACCACACTCACCTTTTAACAGAACTCTCAACAGGAGTTATGACTGTTAAAACAAGTGATGGTGCTAGACATTTCCATGTGACACATGGATTATGTAAAGTTTTACGGGAAGAAGTAAGCATTCTTGCTATCACCTCAGAGACTGCAGAGAAAATTGATCTGGATAGAGCGAAAATTGCAGAGAAGCAAGCGAAAGAAAAGCTTTCAGGCAAAGAATCTCTTACTGAAACAGATTTAATGAAATTCCAAAGAAAACTTCAAAGAGCACAGGCCAGGCAACGTGCTTTTCACATGAAGGGTAACGCTTAAGTAATTTTAGATTGTTAGATTATATGGCCACTCAATTTGAGTGGCCTTTTTTATGCCTAATTTTTAACTACACCGAAACTCATTTCGGCTCCCTCTAACTCATTAGAGATAATTAGATTTCACATAGTTATTGATGTCTAAAACTTAGTCATCTTGATAATTCTTTCAAAACGAGAGATGAATTCCCAATAAAATTTAGAATTGTCATAGTATTGCTAATGATGAAAAGTATGCTTTTTTTTCTATTTCTATCAGTACCTGTTTTCTCACAGACCTCGTGGGAAGGCTGTGAAACGGGTAATTTATGTAAAGTGCAACCTACTTGTGAAATCAAAAGATATGATATTTTAGAGAGCAAAAACGAGCAAAAGTTTGGGTTTAGTGTATGGCAGGATTCTTGTGAAAAGAAACCCCTGGCAATTTATGATAAAACGACTCATTCTTTAAAAATTCCCTCAGAAGAAGAACAGATTTTTAATTACGCCATCCCTACTTTCAAGCTTAGAGTTTATAACGAATTTATTGATGATTCAGTTATTATCAAGCTTCTAGAATACGGATTTGGTTACTGCAGGCTTAATATCGATAACTCAGATGAAGATTTTTCTTTATTTGAACTATTGTTTGCTGAAATTCCCATGGCCGCTATTTATGAAAACCGTGGGGAAAAATCTCTTGCAACCGCATGGAAAGATTTTTCCACATTAAACAGAAAGGATATCTCTAGTTCCAAAAAAGAGCTTCAAGAGAAAGCAGATAAAATAAAAAAAGAGTATTTACAGCGTATAAGAAGTATGATTTTTAATGGTGAATGCTTTGTGAATATAAAAGATGATTACTTAACTCTAGAGCCTTTTGAAGATGAGCTTATGAGTGCCCAAGAATTTGAGCAATTAATTAAAGATGTAAATCTAGGGCCCAAAGAAAAGGGATTTATTGAAAAGTCTGTGGATTTTATTGAAAAAAATCAGAAGTATTTTAATGCTGTTAAGGCCTTCATTCCTCTACCATTTTAAAGGATTACAAGATCCCCCACCCTTTTTGGTCCTATAGAACCAAGTACTTGATCTTTCAACTCAATTGATACTCACTCATTTTTTCATTTAACAGGCCAAAAACCCAATAAGTAAAATTTATTAATAGTGACTAATCAAAGCGCATTAGATTTTCAACTACTTGGCTATTCACAAAAAGAGGCAGAATGTTATTAATGCTTGGATTAAATATAAAACACTATAGAATTTTAGATAGTGATGAAGTTATTAAGGATGATAACCACAAATCTTTTCGTGCTCTCAACCGTTGCGGTATTTGCAGTGGCCTTCATAGCTATACGTAAAAACATCCAGCAAAAAACTAGAATTGCTATTCATAAAAATCTCAAAAAAATTGTAAAGCTTCCTCTGCAAAAAGCTTCATCAATAACTCCTGCTTCTCTAGGCAAACCTATTATTAAAAATCGAAAAAAAGCCGCAAAGAAAAATGTTTTAAAGCAAAAACAATTTACATATAAAATAATTAAAAAACCTGTTGTTAAAATTTCAACAGCTCCAGTGAGAATAGAAAAAGTTGTTATTAAATTAGAGAAGATTAAAAATGCAGCCGTGACTCTTCCAAGTGACACGGAACTTACTCATAAAGATGTGGTGAGCTTATCAGGCTTTAAGGTAGAGCGCCCTACTATAACTAAATGGGTTGCCTTTTACGATGACTATTCAAAAAGAAAACCAATTGAAATAATCGCCGACAAGGTAAAGACAACACAAAGTAAGCTTGCAAGCAGTAAGAAAGTAGAGAAAGAAGAAATAGAAGTCGTAAATATAAAGTCTCTTATTGAAATACCACGCCTAGAAGATTTGAATTTGGGGTATGACTCTGTATCAAGGGCGCAATACTTAGAAGAGTACAAAACAGAAATAAAGAATAAGGTTTCTAAAAAGTTAAAGTCAAAATTAAAAGTGACTACTCATGCCGCAGTAAAAAAGGGAACCGAATCTCAACCCAAGGCCATTAAAAAACTAGAGGAAGATAAGAAAGAAGTTAGAAATCGCTCA
>CAYGUN010000286.1:0-3437 GCA_964353025.1 uncultured Bacteriovoracaceae bacterium | reverse complement strand
AGTTAGTCTTTGTGTTCCACCAGCACCAGGAATTGTCCCGATACTAATTTCTGGTTGTCCAAACTTCGCGGAATCTCCTGCGATAATTAAATCACAGCTCATGGCAAGCTCACATCCACCACCAAGTGCAAAACCATTCACTGCTGCGATAATAGGTTTAGTGATAAGAGGCAACTGCTTCCATGTCCTGAAACGGTTGTCTTGGATTTGGTCAATAGGAGAGGCTTCCACCATTTGCCCAATATCTGCTCCTGCGGCGAAGGCGCGATCATTTCCTGTCAGAATAATAACTCTTACTTGAGGGTTATCTTCTAGCATAAAAAAACAATCCACCAGCTCTTGCATTAAATCGGTTGAAAGGGCATTTAGAACCTTAGGGCGATTCAGCTGAACAAGCGCAATATGCTCATTTTCATTGTAAGGAAATTCATAGCGAATATTTTTATAGTCTTTGCTCATAGCTTTGTTACAACCTCTTCAGCAAAGTGAACTGAGACCAGGTCTCCTGCAAATTTCATAGCGTCTTTGCCAGATTCCATCATCTCTTTTGTTTGCATGGCATTTTTCCACGAATCTTTATCAGTGAAGCACATCTCTGCAATGAGATAAAGATGGGATTTTCCAGTAGGTCCACCAAAAATTTTATTGGTTCTAAACTCACTCATTCCTGGAATCTTAAGAGTAATAGGGGCATGAACTTCTTGATAGTGACTATCAAAAGCTTCTTTGTTCTCTGGCATTTTATAAACAGCGATTACTTTGTGCATGGTCTCTCCTTAGCTGAGGTATCCTCGTTCTATTTGATCCCGCTCAATAGCATCAAATAGGGCCTGGAAGTTTCCTTCCCCGAATCCCCAATGTTTTTTTCTTTGTATAAATTCATAAAATAAAGGTCCAATATAAGTTTCTGTGAAAATTTGCAGCAGATAACCGTCTTTGTCTCCATCAACTAAGAGTTGATTTTGTTCAAGGGTTTTTACATCCTCAGTTATTTCAAATGGTCTATTAGGAATATCCTGGTAGTAGGTCGCTGGAATTTTTAAAAACTTAATATCCCTGTTTCGAAGCTCTGAAACTGTTGAGATAATATCAGGAGTCATAAGGGCAATATGTTGAACTCCGGGACCTTTGTGACGGTCAAGAAATTCCTGAATCTGGCTTTTGCCATTTTCAACCTCGGGCTCGTTAATGGGAATAATAACTTGGTTATTCTCAAGTTGAACAACTTTGGAGTTAAGACCTGTCTTCGCACCCTTAATATCAAAATATCTGGTTTCTTTAAAACCATAGATTGTTTTATAGAAATCTACCCAATGTTCCATCTGCCCTTTGGGAACATTATTGGTTAAGTGGTCAATTCGAGAAACTCGTGTAGTTAGAGGACGTTGTCTTTCATCGTTTTCTATTTCCTGAAACCCTGGCCTAAAGGCTTGAACAGGTCTTTCAACAAATTCATTGAGAACATCACCAAAGCCTTGGATGGAAGCAGTTTTGAAAATACCATTTTCAGTTTCAACCACCTTAAGGTCTTGAACCTCTTTTGCTCCTCGTTTTACTGCCGTCTCAATTGCAAGTCCTGCGTTTTCAACGAGGAAAGAAATTTTGCTGACACCTTCATCATGGGAGTTTAAGTATTGGCGTGAGTGGGAGTTCTTATCAGTATTGGCCGTTAATAAAAACCTTATCTGGCCTTGAACATAAAGCTCTGAGTTTGTCTGTTCATGTTTTTGAGTGCGAGTAAACCCAAGTGAGGTGAAGTCTTGCGCTGTTTGAGTGCCAAGATCATCACAAGTAAACTCGAGATGGTCTATTCCTTTAATGCCGATGGGATTATTATCCATAAAAACCTCTCAAAAAATTTAGATGCAATAGCTTTTCATGAAGAGTTTTTCTTGTAAATACGTATTGGGTAAAGAGTGATTTTGGATAAAAAAAAGCCCACTTTTAAACGCAAATTTAAAAGTGGACCTTAATGAGAGAGGGAGAGAGTTTTTGTGCGGTGATAATATCCCTATTTTGATTTTTTTCAATGAAAAGTGGCAGTCTTTGTAAAGATTACACCATAGGTCATGGCAAAGTGGAATAACGCGGCTTTAAATTAAAAAGTAGGCCCTTGAGGGATTATAAATGCTTGAATTAATTAACCCTAATAAACAGGGCGATGGGAGGAGAAATAGACCCCTTGCATTACTAAATGAGCAAAGGTAAATGACTGCAATGAAATTTATGAAAATCTTTTTACTTTTTATCTGGTTGATTCCTTCAGCATACCCAATGAAGCTTTACTCTTATGAAGAGAGAGTCAAAATGTATAAAGCTGATTTGGGCGGTATTGATCCATCAGTGGCCTACGACTTTCTTTTAAAGCACCTTAATAGCAACTATGTTTTAGCAAAGAGTAAAAGTGATTTAGTTAAACTTTCAAAACAAGAAAGAATTATGTGGGAGTTCTTCCTTCTCTTTCTAGGCGATATGGTTAAAAACTTTAAAGAAGCAAGATTTGAATCGAGTAAGACTGTCACTAATATTCAATACGCTTGGGGGCTTTATAAGGTTTTGACTTATTACTGGGTAGAAAAATCCACTAAAGATAGACCGATGAGTGTCTTTCTTGATCTTCATTATAGCGGAGGTATGGATGAACTTTTTTGGGTTTTAGCTAATGTCTTTGGTCAAAAATATGCCCTTGTATCTAACATGGAAATGGAAGCAGAGCTCTATGATGACCATATTGAAATGAGTATACGAGCTAAAGCAGACAAAGCTTATGATGAAATTTACTTTAAAAACATAACGAAAAAGTTCTCTCGATTTGCAAAAGAAGACCTTTCAAAATGGATGAGAACAGTTTGGGAGCTTTACCCTGAAGAAAAACTATAACGCCAATCAGATAATTGACCTTTTGAAGATGCAAAAACATCCAGAGGGTGGATATTTCGCTGAAACTTTCAGAGATGATATTTCTTATTTCTCAGAAGTACATAATGCTCAAAGAAATGTTTCCACTTTAATTTATTATTTAGTCACTCCTGACAATTTCTCGGGCCTCCACTTAGTAAAATCTAATGAGTGTTTCCATTTTTATTTGGGAGACATGTGTCAGATGCTTCAAATAACTGAAGCAGGCGAGCATACAGAGCTCTACCTTGGAACTGATTTTGAAAAAGGTGCCAGACCTCAGGTCTTGGTGCCTAAAAATATCTGGCAGGCCACAAGACTGGTTGAAGGTGGAGAGTATGCACTGTTTGGTTGCAGTGTTGCCCCTGGCTTTCATTATGATGACTTTATCAATGGAAGTTATGAGTCGATGGTGAAATTGTTTCCTGATAAAGTGGATCTGATTAAGAATTATACCAACCATTAGTCTCCACATACAAAGTATTATCTTTTGCATCATGCGCCATAGACTCCGCTTATATGACAATCCTTCATTTCTT
>CAYGUN010000285.1:1952-3492 GCA_964353025.1 uncultured Bacteriovoracaceae bacterium | reverse complement strand
ATCGCAATGAGCATAAACGATCTCATAACTGCTTTCAGAAAAGATTCTGTTATTAATGATATTCGGGTTGATGGAGGTGCTGTTGCAAATAATTTTTTAATGCAGCTTCAAGCAAATTTTTCACAAACCTCTATAACTGTTCCTGAGGTTATTGAGACAACGGCATATGGCGTTGGACTTGGTTGTCTCATTTCCACAAATGAATGTAAGTTAAATGATATTGAAAAAGTTTGGTCAATCGATAAAGTGTTTAAGCCAGAAAAAGAAAACCCGTATTTTAAAAATAAATATAATCAGTGGTCGAAAGAAATAGAAAAATTATATTTAAGTTAATTGAATAAATACTTTTTCAGTTCGGAAACTTCGTGAATTCCGATGATTTCAATATTGGAGAGCTTGCTAAACTCGCTTGAGTTTTTTGCTGAAGTAAAAATTTTTTTATAATTGAGTTTTTCTATCTCTTTTATCCTGCTTTCAAAGAATGGAATGGCCCTTACCTCGCCCGTTAATCCAACTTCCCCCACAAAAATATACCTTCTCTGCAAAGGGATTTTGTAAAATGAACTTAAAATGGAGGCCACAACGCTCAAGTCTGCTTCTCTAGCTGAAAGCTTAATACCTCCAGTCACATTCAAGTAGATATCTGAAAACCCCAGAGGTAGACCATAGTGTTTCTCCAGGACAGCAATAAGCATTGCCAAGCGATTATTATCTATTCCTTGAGTTGTTCTTCTTCCATTACCGTATTTGTTTTCAATAACAAGCGCTTGAGTTTCAACAAATAAACTCCTATTTCCTTCTAAAATACAAGTAATTGAACTCCCATAAACATCTTTTAGACATTCTCCCAAAAAATACTCCGAAGGATTTAACACTTCTTTAAGACCATTTTTCTTCATTTCAAAAAGGCCAACTTCATTAGTGTTGCCAAATCTATTTTTAATTGCACGAAGCATTCTGTACTGATTTGATTGTTCCCCTTCAAAATAAATAACAGAGTCCACCATATGCTCTAAGACCTTGGGGCCTGCTATTTGTCCCTCTTTAGTGACATGTCCAATAACTAATGTTGTTAAATGTTTCGACTTTGCATAATTCATAAGCTCATAGGTAACTTCTTTAAGTTGAGAAACGCTACCTGGTGCAGACTGAATTTCATCAGAAATAGTTGTTTGAATTGAATCAATGATAAGTACAAACGGAAGAACTTTACTTATTTCGACTTTAATCGCCTGCCAGGATGTTTCATTGAGAAGCAATAGGTTATTTTCATCAATTTCTAGTCTTTTTGCTCTTTGAGCTATTTGATAATCAGACTCTTCTCCACTTACATAGAGGACCATTTTGTCTTTATATAGCTTGCAGAACTTGCGGCACAACTCCAACACCAGTGTCGACTTACCAATACCAGGTTCTCCAGCAATAAGATTTAATGATCCAAGAACGAGCCCTCCTCCAACAACCCTATCAAATTCCTCCACCTGGGCCTGTATTCTTAAGATATTTTCTTGTTTCACTGCAGATAATTTTTTTGCATTTT
>CAYGUN010000285.1:0-1942 GCA_964353025.1 uncultured Bacteriovoracaceae bacterium | reverse complement strand
CGCCTGCCCATCTGCTTGCACCTCTTTCTCTATAAAGCTATTCCATTGGGAGCAAGATGGGCATTTACCAATCCATTTTGCCGTAGAGTGGGCACAAGTCTGACAAATAAATTTTCTTTTTATCTTCTTCATACTCACTGAGTATTCAAATTAATCGAACAAAAGAAGGATTCTAGGTAGTTGAATTTACTAATCCTTAATCAGCTTCAGTAAATCTTTTTCTTTGAGAATGGGTATCTTTAAACTTTGGGCCTTTTTAAACTTTGAGGAGGTACTTTCAATATCGTTTGTTATTAAATAATTTGTATTTTGCGAGACACTGCCAACACAAGCGCCCCCATTCTCTTTAATTAGCTTTTCGATATCAGATCTCTTCATAGATAAAGAACCCGTAATGCAAAATTTAAATCCATTTAATTTAGTGCTCTTTCCTTCAGCTTCTTTTTTGATTGATACGTCTTTTTTAAGAAGTTTTTTAATAATAGGCAATTTGTCTTTCATGGAACTTAAAAAATCTTGAGCTGATTTTTTTGCAAATGATTCAACCTGAACAAGATCTTCTTCTGTTAGTTTCTCAAAATCTTTAACTGTCTTGTATCCTGCATTTATAATCTTTTCTATTCTATTTTGAGCAACACCACTTATTCCAATAGCGGCAAACAATTTTGCCAATTCCACTTCTCTTGAACTATTTATATTTTCAATAATTTTATTAGCAAGTTTTTCTTGAACCTTGTCTAAGCTTAAAAGTTTTTCTTTGGTTAAGTTATAGAGAGAAGGAATATCAACAATTAGTCCTTGATTTATCATTTCTTCAAGTCGCTTTGAGCTTAAATCATCAATTCCAATTTTTCTAATAAAGTGCAAAATTTCTTCTATGATCCTTGCGGGACACTTTTTATTTATACAAACTAACCTAATATCTTCTACTTGTAATTTTTCTGAACACGATGGGCAATTCACTGGAATTTCAAATTTACTTTTTGAAGCCTCTTTTACACTTAAAAATTTAGGGATTACTTCTCCAGAACGGACAATTTCAATAATGTCGCCACTTTTAAGCTCATGCTGCTTTACCATTCCATAGTTATGCAAAGTAACACGAGATATTTTTGCACTACTAAGCTCCACGGGCTCAACCTCTCCAACTGGTGTTACAATACCATTTCTTGATACTTGCCACGTTATCGATTTTAATTTAGTTGTTTTTGATTCCCCTTGAAATTTAAAGGCCATTTTATATCGAGGGTGGTGAGCAGTCTCCCCTAGTTGGTCATGAAGTCTTAAATCATTAAAAGAAAAAACAAGGCCATCTATTAAATAATTTCCTTCAGACATAAATTCTTTTGTTTCGTTTAATCTTAACTTAATACTTTCTTCGCTTTGATGAACAATTACATCCGGCGTATCAAATCCCATATCTGCCAATACTTTAAATTTTTCTACTTCTGTTTTTATTCCCGGGAAATCTATTAACTCAAAAGCTTGAAAGTTAAGATATTTACAAAGATCAACATTCTCTTTCCGTCCTAATAGCCCTGCAACAATATTTCTTTGAGATGTTGGTTTTTCAAGACCTCGTTTAAGCATTTTTTCAGACAGATGGAAAAAGTTTTCTTCAGTACAAAAAACTTCTCCTCTTACTTCAATATCAATTTGTTGATTTAACTCTAAAGGAGTATTTTGAAAAAATTTAACTTTCTCTAATATGTTTTCACCAACAGAACCGTCGCCACGCGTTTTCCCTTGAGATAACAAACCCTTTTTATAAACCAGAGAACAACTAGATCCATCTATTTTAAATGTGCTTATTATTTTATTTTCACTCATCCAACTTATAAGGTCTTCTATTTTATAAGTCTTATTAAGTGAGAGCATTTTTCTTTCATGTTTTATTTTTTTTGCTAAGTTTGTTGGGGCCCCTATTTTTTCAAGCAATTTA
>CAYGUN010000284.1:0-3494 GCA_964353025.1 uncultured Bacteriovoracaceae bacterium | reverse complement strand
CATCATAGATATCAGAGCGTACAATGCTGGCAACCTGATATTCAGATAGATTGTTATAAAGTTGTTTACGAATATAAAAACCAGCAAAAGCAAAAAAAGCCGCCACAAGCCATAAGACATTCATGGGGATAATATCGTATAAGGCCAATGAAGTAAGGGCCGCGATAATAAAATGAAAAGCAAAATTTACATTTTTTTGAATATAGTTTCTTGCAATTAAGTTAACTCGAGAAGGAATAGCAGACATTAAGAGCCTTTTTGAAAGATCAACATATGTATGTTGAATAACTTTTCTTAACATACCAGTCCCTATGAGAAGGTAGGGGTTCATAAAAACAAAAAGACCTAAAGAAGAAAGGCCTTGAGTTCCAAAGAAAACTTTAAATCCTTTACTCCAAGTAGGATTTTTTCCTTTTAAAATGACTCCGAAAAGTAAAACTGAAAGGATGAGGCCCGTTTCAACAAAAGCGATTTGAGAAAATAATGAACTAACTGTATAGCTTGAGGATTCTTTGAGTTCGTTAATACCAACTAGCACAGCAAATGACTGCAGGTTTTTAACTACCATCATGATTGTAAACAGAGACATAATTAAAGGAATAAAAGGGAAATGAAATTTGTTAAATTCATCATGCTGTTTTTCTTGTAAAGCAATGAGGTTTTTTGCTTTTGATGTGACTTTCAAATTTTTAACAAAAGGCAGAGTGATAAGAATTGTAAGAAAGCAAAAAACAAAAGGGATACTTGGTAATAAATATCCAAAAGGCATTTGAGATATATCTTTCATATAAAAAATAAAAAGAGCAGAACTTAAAATCCCAATTTCTTTTGAAAGAGTAAGATAAGTAGATATGTTTGGATTTTTTAAAACGGATGTTCTACTGGTAATGACATTGGAAAGAGAGACATCCAGGGAGTTAATAAAATTGCTTGAAGCAAAAAAGAAAAAACAAGATAGAATCCAGCCTTGCTCTAAAGTTGAATATGATTTCACAGCAGGGTGATAGGCCAGTGCGACAGTCATTCCTGCTAGTAGCAAATTAAATGCATGGTAGAGGTATTTATTAGTATGGCTTAAAGATTCACAAAACTTTAAAAAAAAGAATGAAACCAATCCTTGAGCAAGCATAAGCACAGGAAAGGATTTTAGCGAAAGATATTCAAGAATTTTAACAATTGAAACAAGCTTAAGTAAATATGATGTTTGGCCTTGAAAAAAGGCCAGCATATATGAAGTGGTATCTGTATCTTGTATAAAACGCTTAAGCGGTGAGCTTTTCATGTACGACTATTCGGTAAGTTTCCGAAATAGCTCAAGATTTAGTATGGTAAAAAGCTATTTAAACGTGGGTAGTTTACTCTTAAGTACTTGAATATTTGTTGATTGCTTGAGGCCGGTTCCAACTTCAACACTTATCTCAACTGGTTCTTTGATAAGTCTATTCATAATTTCTTGAGTAAATTGCTCTTTTTTTACATCGAGTATGGCCTGAGCAAATTTATTTTTGTACTCGAAGTCACCATTTAGCACATAGGCTTGGGTTATAAGCCATATCATTTTCTCATTCATACTTCTTTCGGGGATGAGAATTTGATCATGAATTGTTTGCTTTAATTTCTGAAATTCTTCATCGGGCACACTTTGCAGTAGCGTTGGAATATTCTTCTTCATCCAGCCAATTGCTTTTTCTCTTAATTGTTTTGTAGAGAATCTTGAGGACTGGATAAGAAAATCATAGCCGTAAGACTTGGACATATAATTGTATCCGCTATGAACGATATAACCTAATTGTTGATTGGTTCTCATTTCAGAATAAAATTCACTATCAATAATAGCCGATAGTAATCTTAAGTAGCTATTCATTTGGATTTCACGTGGCCCAAATTGAAAATGTCCGTACCAAGCGTTATTGTTTCCTTGAGAGGGGAAAGTAAATTTTTCCAAACCTTCATTGAACATAATATCTTCATCTAATATGACATTTTCTTCTTCGAGTGGTTTTGCCGAAAGCATTTCATGGGTCTGAGCAAGAATTTTTTCGAGATCTTTGGAGTGTAAATTCCCAAAGGCCAACCCCTCAATTTTAAATTGTTTGTATAATTCGTCTTTAAATTTAAAAACTTGGCTTGGTTTAATTTTTTTGAGAGCAACTTTCAATTCTTGGTGAGAGAAAGAGTTTTTTCTTATGATATGTTTCAACCAATATCCGGCCTGGTGGTAGGCAGGTTGCAATTCAAAATTATGAAAGCCTTTGTTAATTTCATCAATGTAAATATTAAATTTTTCATCACTCATTTCAATTATTTTAAGTTTTGAAATAAGATCTTTCATCAGGACAAGGATTTTATCGGAGTAACCAGATAATGAAATTTCAATTCCTCTTGAGAAATTTGAGACTCCTAATTTAAGACCAGCAGTTTCGGCCATGTATTGCCATTCATTGAGAGTATCAGCCAGAGCTGAAATATAAAGAGTTGTTAATATTTGATCATGAGGATTAATATATTTTTTATGAGTAAGAAGTCGCAACGTAATCATCGCATTGGGGTAGAGCAGCTCTTTGTTTTGTTGAAAGTAAAAACTTCCTCTCTCTCCATCCAAAACTAATTTGGGATATTTGCTCGTTTCATCAAGTTTTAAATCCAAATCTTCTGGGATGTATTGATTTTTTCCTGTTAGAGACAGTTTCGAATCTGTAGTCGAGGACCACAGTTTTAACTGTTCATTAGAGGCTTGCTTGATTGAATAATCAATTCCATAAAAAGGCTCTTTCTTGTTTGCGTGAGCATCAGGATGTTGGATGTAGACAGTAAGGTTTTCAGGTTTTAAGGCCTTTAAGAATAATTTATATTCCTCACCCGCTTTCTTATAAAGGAGAGTGGCCCTCTTCTGAATATCTTTATAAGGAAATTTAAATAAATAATCAGCCAGGCTTGATACTTCTGAAAGACTTACATGCTTATTCCCATACACATATTCAAGTCTTTGCATAATATCAAGTTCATCGAAGATAAAGTCTTGCAGTCCTTTTTGTTTTAAAATTTCAATAAAAGCAAAGGTGAGTCCAATAATTCTATCCGTATGTTTTAATCCTTTCTCGGTTAAAGAAATACTGATACTAAAAGAATTCTGAAAGGAGCTTTCATTGGAACCAGCTCCTAGGCCAAAGGCCAAGTTTTCTTTTTTAAGTAGAGAAAGTAATGACCCTTCACTTTCATGACCAATCAAATGGCCAATAATATAGAGCGGTTTTGTTTTCCAATATTTTTCATTTTGAAGAGGCACATCGAAATCTAAAATCATTTTCTGCATCTTTGACTTTGATTTTATATGCACAATTTGTGCTTTGCCATTTGAATTTACTGGAGGAAGTACAGGCTCTTTTAAATTACGGTTAGGTATTTTTGTAAAATATTTTGAGACTAGTTTTCTCTGCTCTGAAATGGGGAGCGAGCTATAGATAACCAAGTTCATCATATTGGCACTATAGTAT
>CAYGUN010000283.1:1715-3500 GCA_964353025.1 uncultured Bacteriovoracaceae bacterium | reverse complement strand
GCCCATGAACACTAAAAATATAGCTCTAAATATCAAAACTTGTCTATCAGGATTATCTTTTTCTTTTGATGAACTAATCTTAGAAACCAAAAATCTTTTTGAAACTGAAGGTATTCCTGGCTTTCTAAAAGTCCTCATTTCCTTTATAGATAATATGGTTGTCGAGCACTGGAAAACCTCCGAGCAGGCCAAATGTTGCTCAGAACCTCGTCTAAACCGTTCAGGGAAACGTTCTAAGGCCATCATCAGCTCTCTTGGAAACATCAATTTTGAATGGACTTTATTAAAATGTCGAAACTGCAAGCAAACTCACAATCCTCTTAAAGAATTCTTTGGGCTTGATAAAAATCAAAAACATTCAAATGAATTTGAGAAACTTTGCATGGAAGCTGTTGCCAATGAATCCTTTAGAAGATCAACAGTTACTATTAAAAAGCATAATGAGAAGGTAGACTTCAATCATAGAAGCCTTCATAGATGGTTTATGAGGACGGAGTCTGATGCTATCACTGCCAAGTATAGCGATCTGGAAGTTGTTCTAGGAGACGGCACTGGATATAAAAAATTTGTCTCTCAAATTAAGCTGGAGCGTGAAAATAAGATCAAAGAAAAAACTGGGCAAAAGCCAATTGAGCGGACTAAACGTGGTGAAGTAAAAATATTAATGGGAATTAAAGAAGATAAAACCATTGTTCCACTCGGTGATTGGACAAGTGAGTCTTGGAAGACAGTTGGAAAAATGATTCATAAATTAAATAATCCCAACAAAAGAATTGCTCCGAAAAACTAGCAAATGTCCTTGTAGCCGATGGAGAAATTGGATTAAACAATGGTCTAGGAGTTCTTGCTCATCACCGCCAACGCTGCCTATGGCACATACCTCATGAACTTAAGCCTTTAATGAAATATCAAGAGAAAGCCACAGAAGAAGATATTAAATATTCATTAAATCAAGTTCATTCGATATTTCAGTTTGATATTCCCGACAAGGATTTTGGAGATGTATCTCTAGAAGAAAAAATTGAAATGAATGAAAAGATCAAAGCGTGTGAAATGCAGATGAAGTTACTCTCAGAATATTTAGAATATAAAGGTTATGATAAAGCCTCAACCTATGTATCAAACGCAAGGTCGAGTCTTTTTACTTATCTCAGGTACTGGATGAAGACTGGTGTTATCACTCCAAAAGTAACTTCAAAACTAGAGCAATTAATGAGAGAGATAGGGCGGAGGATAAAGAAATTTACATTTAATTGGAGTGAAAAAGGCTGTGCAAAAATGACAAGAATAATTCTAAAAATAATTACGGATCCAAAGTCGTGGGAAAGTTTTTGGGATAAGAAGTTTAAATTAAGCGGGAATATAAAATTGAGTTTTGAGGGGATTTCTTAAGAAACGCACTACAGTTTTAGGACAATATCAAAATTTTATTACTTGATCCCCATAAACTTGTCATCTTTGCGGTTTCTTAAAAAATAAGTATAGTCATCCAGATAAGAATTAAAGTCTTTTGCTTTGTCGCTACATATTTCTTCTGGAATACTTCTTTCTAATTGGTCATTCTCAATATGCAGAGGAATAAGGCTCAGGTCCAGGTACTTCATAGGTGCCTCATCTTTATATTCGATAGTCAGAGTTCCCGAGAGATCATCTACCTCACAAAAACGAGATTTTTTCATAGTTTCTTTCTCTAGGAATGCCATCATATACTCTCTGTTGGTTTGAGGCCTTACGCAAAGGTAAGCATAGAGGTTATGGGCGCCATTTTTTCTCTCAACTATAACC
>CAYGUN010000283.1:0-1705 GCA_964353025.1 uncultured Bacteriovoracaceae bacterium | reverse complement strand
TCCCCGTATTGGCTTTTGGCCATATACAGTTTTTTACTTCTTACAAACTGATGAAACTGAACAACGGTGAAAAGGTCTTCTTTTTCAAGTTCAACAATAACTTTTTTTCTGAGTTCTTTGATATTTTGACCTAGGCCAATGAGGATTCTCTCCTCTCCATTTTGGCAGGTGATCCCTTTAAGGGCCTTATCTATTCGTGTTTGACCGTCACGCTCAATGGCCTTGTTTTGAGCAAAACAAGCTCCAATAGATAAGCATAAAATGAATATGGCCTTTAACATGTCTAAACTCCTTCAAATGTCTATTAGCTAGACAACCAGAGAACTCTAAGTCCTTAAAATCTCTAGATTTTATTTATAGCTACTTGTATAAGGAGCAAGGATGGTGCCAAAGGAGAGAAATCATCTAAGGAGCATCAGAGAGGTAATCTCCTATTACAATAGACTGTGGAGTGGCCAGATTATTTCCCATAACATCCTTAAGCTCAAGTTCTGAATCTCCTGTAGAGTCTCCCATTCTGTACCATGAGATTAATGTATTCCATTTGGAATGGGTTCTTAATTCACTGCTTTGTCCTGAAGAAAAAAGTTCTTCAACTTGGGTATTGTTCATCACTCCATTGAAAAGCGCAACTTCGTCAATCAAGCCAATAAAAAAGTTACTTGAGTGATTAAAACTTCCAATATAAGCTTTTTGATCACCATGTCCTTTATTTGTATCAGCTATCTGCGCTTGAAGCACACCATTAACAAAAAGCTTATATTTACTTCCACTATAAGAAGCATAGACGTGATTCCAGAGACCATCATTATAGGCATAAGTGTATTCAATGAATTTATAATTATCGCCAACATCTCGATAGCCAATCCTAATGCCAATATTAGACAAGCTTATATTAAACGAGCTACCTCCAGTGTTGGTTTTAAAATTAACTAGCCGGGCATCTGTTTGAATGTTTGAGGTTTTAAACCAAAATGAAACACCATAGCTTTTATTAAGGAGATCGTCCGAGTTTGCAAGTTCAACTGATTTTGTACCATCAAAGTTTAAGGACAATTGATTAAAATAAGTTCCATAAGCAAGGGTGGTGAAAGAAACGGTATTAAAGTTGTTATCAAAAATTCCTTCAGAATTCATCGCTCTGACTACAAACTTATAATTAGTATTTGGCTCTAACCCTTTGATTTTATACTGGTTTTTTTTCCAGCCAACAACGTGGGCCTTAAACTCTAGTTGAGAATCATCCACACGGAAGATGGAGTAGCTAACAGCTTCTTCAATATTCTGCCAATGTATGAGAGCTTCTCTATAATCAATTTCATTAACATGAGTGGCCCCTTCAAAACTTGCAGCAGTAACAGTTGGTTGAGAGCTTTCAACTTGGACTGGAATAACGACTTCCTTTTCACAAGCAAATATAGAAAATAAAGTGAAAAATAGAACCCATTTTGATGGAACCTTTCTCATTTGTAGTATCATTTTGCCTCCTGTCAAACTACGTTATCAAATTTTTGTAAGTTATAAGTACCTAAAAATTATTCCTAGCTAAAGAACTACCATTTTTGAAGATGCAAAAAATAGACCAACTTTTGTTTCCATGGCAAAAAGAGGGCCCTTTGCAGAGGGCCCTCGGGGTATTTGTAGTACATAGTTAAATTGTTGGTATAACGAATTTTAGTTCTTTGCGAGAATCAATATCAAATAG
>CAYGUN010000282.1:0-3507 GCA_964353025.1 uncultured Bacteriovoracaceae bacterium | reverse complement strand
AGATTTTAAAATAGGTACTAATATAAAAACCAAACTGATTATTTGGATACACAGAAGATCCGCTATATCTGTACTTAATTTCAAAGACTTCAGCGACAAGAAAAAAAATAACAAAAACGATGTGAATATTAAGTTTATGACCACTTCCATCTTTTTTGTAAACAAAAGTGCCGCCATAACCAAAAAGGCCATTGCTAAAATCTTTATTATTTCAGGGTTTATAAAATCAAACATTTGACTCCAGGTTTATTAAACTAACGATTGCCACTAATAGTACTAACTCAAATGAATACTTTTCAAACGAAAAATTCATTGCAACCTCTATTGACTCAGCAGCAAAATTAGATTCAATCGCAATAAAAAAGATAATAAGAACGATGGCCAAAATGACAAAAGAAGACCTTTTACTTATGTTGGTAATATTTATTTTTGAAAATAAAACAGATACTTTTTTTATAAAAAAAGAAAGCATTATAAAGACTATTGCATACTTAGTATCTAATCCACTTTGGGAAAAAAAAAGAATAAGTGACATGTTAAAGAATAAAAACACTTCAGAAATATTCTTATTCGAGGATATTGAAATAAAAAAAACCAACAAAATTAGTCCACTTAAAACAATGTCAAAAGTATTCATTTTTATAAACCAATATTAAAAGGTAGAACAGAAACAGCAACCCCGGCCTAAGACCGACAATCGGATTTTCAAGAGTTCTAATCTTTAATTGAAAAGATTTTAAAATCAAAAAAGAAAAGCTTAAAAGCAAGTATTTGCCACAAATAGTAAGTATTACAAATTGACTTCCCGTATCGAAAAATTCTTGAGAAATTGGAATCGCATGGAATATATCCTCTCCTGAAGACAGGAAAACACTTTGGAACATAACAAGTAGACCAAATAATAAATTATTGATTTGCAGTTTATTCAAAATAGTTTGTTCTCTAATTTCAACAATTTCCAAAATATTAATAAAACTGATTAGGGCCAGAATTGGGTATTTAACAATAAGCCCAAACCCTTGGGTTGAAACAATAATCTCTGAGAAAAAAATCTTTGACTCTAAAAAGAAAGCAGTTCGTATACATATTAGAAAAAAGAATAAATGAAAAATTCGATGCATATTCCATTTTGACAGCGTGCTCTTTTGGAAAAAAAATAGTGTTAAAAGAAATACTAATGAGAACTCAAAGCTTATTTTACTTTCGCTTCCATTGATTAAAAGGTAATTAAAAGCCAGGATATTTAAAAAAACTGAGAGCCAAAAAAAAACTAGTTTTGAAAAATTTAACGTGCTCTTTTTTTTAAAAATAAATAAATTATACTGTGATATAAAAGATGTAAAACAAAGCTTCACTTTGCTTAAAAAGCTAATCCTATTAAAAAAAAGTAAAGGGTAGATTTCTAATATGACCAAATTTAGACTAAAGGCCATAAAAAAAAGAGAAAATACCAAAATGAATTGCGTATTTATAAACTCCATTTTTTGCTCCAAGCAAAACCTAGCATCAGTAAGACAATTAAGAAAAACTCGTCCGAGCCATATACAAATGAATCACCAATATAATTAAAACCAACCGTGTAAAATACTAAGCAGTAAAAAATCAAGATACTACCGGAGAATGTGCTTGCTTTTATTTGGCTTATTTTTATATCTAGAAGCTCTTTTTGAAAATTTTGGCGATATTTTCTTTTAAAAAGAAGTGTCGCAAGCAAACATATTGTGCAAACTAAAAAAGATACAACAATAAAACTATCTAGGTTATCTATTATCATCCCTGATTTTTAATAATGATTATTGTACAATAAATACTTTTGCCCCTTCAGAGACAATCATTATTTTTTCCCAAAAAATACCTAGTAAGACTACAGGTATAATATAAGCAGTAATTAACGCTTGATTAATGAAATTAAAACCACCAATCTCTTCTACCGATTCTGGTTGATCTAAAATCATTAACTTCACAATCCTAATATAATAATACAGTGATATTACAGAGTTAATCCCAGCTACAAATGCAAGAGCGTAATATTTAGATTCAATTATAATTGAAAGCATATTAAATTTGGCCACAAATCCACCAAATGGAGGGAGTCCCGCAAGTGAAAATAAAGCAATACTCATGACAACAGCAACAAGTGGTTTTTTATAAATTAACCCTTTTATTATAACATGAGAGTCTGTTCCAAATTTATCCGATAAAGTGGATACGACATAAAATGTAACCAACGTCATAAAAAGGTACACTATCGCATAGAAAGAAATAATTCTAGCCGAATCTGCATTCACGACAACAACACCCAGTAACATCATACCAACATGTCCAATTGAAGAGTAAGCCAAAAGTCTTTTTAGTGAATCTTGACCAATTGCCGTTACATTACCAACTGTCATTGTTAAAGCAGCAATTACCTGAATTAAACCAACCCAACCAACTTGTAATGCACTTGGAGTTGAAAAGAAAATAAAACTCACACGAACTAAAACAGCAAGCCCTGCAAACTTAGGGACAATGGCAAAGAAAGTTGTAACAGGGATTGGTGAACCTTGGTATACATCAGGTGACCACATATGAAATGGAAAACATGCTATTTTATAACCAATGCCGACAAAAAATAAAACAAAAGAAACAAGAAGAACAGCCAAGCCCCCCCCTTCTATTGTTTTTAAAATAGGAATCATTTCACTAAACTGAATTGTTCCTAGAACACCATACATATGGCTCATCCCAAATAGCATAATCCCAGCAGAAATCCCTCCATAAAGAGCATATTTCATCCCAGCTTCAGTTGAAGTTGATTCATGCCTCTTGAATGAACTCATTACATAAGAGAGGATGGAAAGTATTTCGATTCCTAAATATAGAGCAAGTAAGTTATTAGCGGAGGCAAGAAGCATTCCCCCTACTAAAACTCCCATCGACATAATGAGAAATTCTGACTTAAGGCCTTCGTAAATATCTAAAGATTTATGGCCAAGATAAAGAATTCCCATGGTTCCCATGGTCATAATAATTTTAATAAGAGTACTAAACTTATCAATGACAACTGCATTTGCAAAAATGGCAACAGGCTCATTGTTTATTGATGAAATCAAAGTTCCTAAAATAGCAATTAAACCAATTAAGCAAGCTATGTACACCATGGTTCTTTTTCTTTCTTTGGAACCATAACTGGCCTCAAGGAAAAGTAGCGAACACATTGTGATAATTGCAATCAACTCGGGGATATAGTAGCTAATGTTTGATAATAAGCTAAGCAACATATTCTAATCCTTATTGAAACTTTGAAAGTAAATCTAATAGTTGTCCAACAGATCCTTTCATTACGTTTAATACTGGTGATGGGTAAATACCAAACACAATAACAGCAACACACAATGGCAACATATAGCTTATTTCTCTTATGGTCATATCAGGATAGCTTTTTACTTCTGCGGATGGTTCCCCAAAAAACATTCTTTTAAACATCCACAATAAATAAGCTGCTCCTAAAAGAAGCCCAAGCCC
>CAYGUN010000281.1:0-3519 GCA_964353025.1 uncultured Bacteriovoracaceae bacterium | reverse complement strand
GCCGTCACCAGATTCATCACTTGGTTCTTATTTGTAAAAATATTACGGGGTATAGAAATCTCTGTAAGCTTCTTTCAAAAGCTTATTTAGAAGGGTTTTATTATAAACCTCGAGCAGATGTGGATATTCTCAAAGAGTACTCAGAAGGCTTAATTGCAACGACTGCTTGTTTGAAGGGCGAAGTTGCTTACAATTTCTTTTCAGGCCAAGACGATAGGGCAGGACAGGCCATTGAAAAATTACGAGATATTTTTGGTGAAGATCTTTATCTGGAAGTGCAAGAAAATGGGCTATCAGAACAAGCTGAAGTGAATGAAAAAATTATTGCTTATGCTAAAGAAAATAATATTAAGTTAGTGGCCACTAACGACTCACACTACTTAACTCGTGAAGATGCAGCAGCTCAAGAAGTTCTTCTTTGTGTTCAAACAGGAAAGACTTTTTTGGATGAGAAAAGAATGAAACTTACGACAAATGAGTTTTATGTAAAATCACCAGAGGAAATGAGAAAGGCATTTGATTATTTGCCAGAGGCCTGTGATAATACTTTAGAAATTGCAGATAAATGTAATTTAGAATTTTCTTGGACTGATGAACAAGGCAATCCAATTTATCATCTTCCTGATTTTCCAATTGAAACGGATGAGACAACAGAACAATACTTTAGAAGAATGGCCGAAGAGGGGATGCAGAAAAGATTTGCAGGCCCCCACTTTAGAAAACTGGTTGAACAAGAGAACTGGGAAACTGAATTAAAACCGCAATATCTTGATAGGCTAAATATTGAAGTTGATATGATTAATAAGATGGGCTTTCCGGGCTACTTCTTAATCGTTTCGGATTTCATTCGTTATTCAAAAGAAAATGATATTCCGGTAGGTCCTGGTCGTGGCTCTGGTGCGGGCTCTATTGTTGCCTACGCTTTAGATATTACCAATATTAATCCAATCCCTTATAACCTTCTTTTTGAAAGATTTATTAATCCCGAAAGAATTAGCATGCCTGACTTTGACGTGGATTTTTGTCAGGACAGGCGTGGCGAAGTTATTGATTATGTAACTCAAAAATACGGTGAAGAAAGAGTTGGTCAAATTATTACTTTTGGAAAGCTACAAGCAAAAGCTGTTATAAGAGATGTTTGTCGCGTTTTTGGGCTTCCTTATTCTGAGGCAGACTTTTTGGCAAAACTTATTCCAGATGAGTTAGGAATAACTTTATCTCGGGCGATTGAAATAGAACCTAAAATTTCAGAAATGATGGCAGGTGACGCCAAAATTAAACGCATTATTGATATTTCACTGAGACTTGAGGGCCTACTAAGGCATGCCTCCATTCATGCGGCTGGAGTTATTATCACCAATGAGCCTCTAGTTAATTATTGTCCTCTATACAAGGGACGCGAGGGTGAACAAGTTGTTCAATTCGATAAAGATTTTAGTGAGCAGATAGGTCTTGTTAAATTTGACTTCTTGGGACTAAAAACACTGACAGTCATTCAAAATGCAGTGAATTTTGTAAAACGTGATCACGATGCTGAATTTGATATTGAATCTATTGATATGGAAGACAAAAGCGTCTTTGACTATATTTCAACCGGCAGAACAACAGGTGTTTTTCAATTAGAATCTTCTGGAATGAAAGATCTCTGTAAAAGAATTTCGCCCGATACTATTGACGATATCACTGCTATTAACGCTCTTTATCGACCAGGCCCTCTTGGTTCTGGAATGGTTGATGACTTTATTGAAATCAAGCATGGAAGAAAAGAAACCAACTACCCATTTGCTGAATTAGAACCAGTGTTAAAAGATACTTACGGTATCGTCGTCTATCAAGAACAAGTTATGAATATTGCTCGAGTCATTGCAAATTACTCACTTGGGCAAGCGGATATGCTTAGACGTGCTATGGGAAAAAAGAAAATTTCTGAAATGGAAAAACATAAAGAGATTTTCTTGGCGGGGGCCCGTGATAATAGTTTTGATTTGAAAAAAGCAGCCGAAGTCTACGACTTGATGGCCAAGTTTGCAGAATATGGATTTAATAAATCACACGCTGTTGCCTATGCTGTAATTGCTTATCAGACAGCTTTCTTGAAAAAATATTATACTTCAGAGTTTTTTGCAGCTCTGCTTGGAACTGAATTAAACAACACAGATAAAGTAACTATTTACATCAATGATGCTAAAGAGCATGGAATAGAAATTTTACCTCCTGATATTAATGAATCCCTTTGGCTCTTTAATGTCATTGATAAAAATATTCGCTTTGGAATGGGAGCGGTAAAAAATGTTGGTAAAGGCGCAGTAGAAGAGCTCATAAGAGAAAGAGAAGAGAATGGACCGTTTAAAGGGTTTATTGATTTCTGTGAAAGAGTTTCCCTTAAGTCTATTAATAAAAGAGTCCTTGAGTCTCTGATCCGTGTAGGGACATTTGATAATTGTGAAAAGCTAAATAGGAAAACCCTTCTTGAAAATATGGAGACAATTGTCACCTACGCACAAAAAAAACAAGAGGAAAAAGAAGTAGGGCAGTCGAATCTTTTTGATCTTGGTAGTTTTGATAATACCGTTTCGAAAGAAGAAATGCTGACTATTACCGAAGTTCCTGATTTTGAAGAGAAAGAAAAACTTCAATATGAAAAGTCTCTTATGGGAATTTATGTCTCAGGCCATCCTCTCGATAGATATGCCGATATTATGAATCAACTTTCCTCTATGCCTATCACTGAAATTCATCAAATTGATGGAAGAGGAAAGAGAGATGTCATGTTAGCAGGTCAGTTCTCTAGCACTAAAACTTTCATTTCAAAAAAAGGCGATAAGATGGCCTTTGCCACATTGGAAGACTTAGAAGGCAAAATTGAATGTATTATATTTCCACGAACTTTTGCAGAGTATGAACACTTACTTGATACGGACGAAGCAGTCATTTTATCTGGAACGGTGAATCTAGATGAAGATCCTAGAAAATTCTTTCCCAATAAAATTCAACTGCTAAAAGAGGAAGCAGAAGAGCGAGTGAGCGGAGTTCGGATTCAAGTTAATGAAGAGGCCATAAATTCATACTCTTTTAATAAGCTAAAACAAGTCCTTCTTAGCTACAGAGGTACTGTCCCAATACATATTATCTACGAAAATAAACTTGGTAGGGCCCGTTTACCCTTAGGAGAAGATTTCTTAGTTAATCCAACGCCACAAATGGCCGCTCGAATAAATGACATTTTCCAGTCTAATTCAGTCAGTTTTGTAATTGATGGGAAATTAGAACAGGTATCAGCTGAAGCATAATTGTGTTAAAATTTAGGGAGTTTTAATCTTAAAGGTGGGCACAATGTTCAAATTGTTTGTGTTATTTATATTTACTGTTTCTCTTTCCTGGGCCAAGGATGAATACGTCAAAGGCGAAGGCCATTTTTGGGCAGAAGATGGGGATTCTCTAAGTTTCATAAAAAAACAACTTCTTCATAAAGGATTTAAAAACGTTATCACTAAAGAGCTTTCTCATATGGATTTAAAT
>CAYGUN010000280.1:0-3532 GCA_964353025.1 uncultured Bacteriovoracaceae bacterium | reverse complement strand
ATATTAAAATAAACCTAATTTATTTCGATTATTTTGCCTATTTCATAATTTGTTTATTTCACTGTAAATTTAAATAATGAAAAACTTTAAGCTTATTACTTTGCTCACCTTTTTTACTATCGCAAGTACCTATGGCCAGACCTTCTATTTTTGGGGAGAAGTTGGGCGAGTTGGTGACTGGAGTCCCGATCCTAATGCCACGACAATTAATGCCAGCGAAGTGGGAAGTTTTGGTGGAGGCATAGGTATCTTTCAAAAAAGCAAGATGGCCCTTGAATTAGTCTATAAGCGCTTCAGAGAACAAACTCTTGATGGTATTATAGATGGCACTACAGCCGTTACGATGAAAAGAAGAGTCACCTTTACAGGTGTTGGTGGCAGGGCCTGGAACACCGGAGGCTGGATCTCTCTCAAGGCCGGAGTTGGCTATTATGATGTGGAATCCTACGGCAGCAATAACACCTCTTTTCCGCACCTAGGAGATGAATCCTTACAATATCAATCAAACCCTTCTGACTTAGGCTACTACTTCGGCTTTGGACTTAATATTCCTGTCTCTCGCAATGCCTTCCATGTCTATTTTGACTTTTGCTATTACTCCCTAGATGACAAATCTCCGCCTGAAGACACCAATGGCAATCATATTGTTTCTAAAAGTCTCTCTTTTGGGGAAGCTGCGGTTGGGGTTCGGTTTTTGTTGTAGTCGTTAGCACAAAAACTCAGGAGGACTTTTACCTGAAATTCCTTTAATCCAATAAGGAATTTCTATATCTTCTTCCGTGAAACCAGTTTCAATATATAAATTCGAAAACCCTAGGTCATGAATCATTTTTGAATGAACTTCACCCTTAATATCTTCACCTAACGACGAATCAATATAAATAAAGGCCTCTTTATCAACTATATCTTTATTTTCAATGAACTCGTTAATACTTCTAAAGCTCAATAACTGATGTTTTAGTTTGCTAAAATGTATATTCCATATTTGATGTATGATTTCGTCGTCGTCAATAAGAACAACTACTCTAGATTTGCAATAAATAGGCTTCATTATTCTCCATTGGAATACAAATACTTGGCAATATCTGTCTGTATCAACAATTTTTAAATAACTCTTCTCTATTCTTATTAACTGAAATAAATACAACTTCCAGAGCTTGTTTTACGTTCTGAAATATTTATATACTACCCGTATTATATTTCCATGTTGTAAAATATTATTGACGGACTTCTGAGTGAGAGTTACGAATAAACATGTCCATCACGCTTTGCGTTATATCAATTATAGCATTTACTCAGACTTCTATCGGAAGCTGTGATTTTTTTCAAACTAACAAATTAGGACTGGTTATGAAGTCAAAAATTTTATCTAAAGATAAAACTGAAGAATTTTTCCTCGAAGCAATTGAACATCAAAATCTGAATCAGTATTTAGACGAAATTTCATACTTTAGAATAAAGTACTTTAAAGAATTCCCTTATTTGTATGAAGGTAACTATGATTATGAGAAGCATTATTTAAATGGATTTTTTGTAGATGAAAAGTCTTTATTGTTAGTAATTAAAAATAAAGATGGCCAATTAGTAGCTGTATCTACATCTTTACCTCTTGTAAGTAAATCTGACATAACTGATGGAGCACCTGAGCTATTTAATAAAAAAGGGCTTAACCCTAAAGAATTTTTTTATTATGGTGAAGTAATTATCAAACCTGAATTTAGAGGGATAGGACTCTCAAGTAAAATTTTTGAAATTCAAGAAAAATATGCAAAAACAAATGGATATAGAAGTATTGCATTATCAACAGTAGTTAGAAGTGAAACTGATCAAAGAAAACCTTTCAATCATACACCTCATGATAAAATTTGGACAAAACTAGGTTTCAAAAAGGCAAATATTACAACTAAATATAACTGGCCTACAATACAAGGTAACGGTCAAGTAATCGATGAGACGAATATAATGTCTTATTGGATAAAGGATATCAATTAATGCCATTTACATTAATTATTTTTTTGTTCTCATCCTCTCTCTTCGCTACCGAAACAATCAGGGTTTTAAATTGGTGGGACTTTCTTTCTCAGGAAAGTATTTCCAAACTTAAATCTGAAGGCTACAACGTTGAATTAAGTGTATATAAGTCTAATGACGTTGTCGTCTCAAAGCTAATTTCAGAGCAGGAAAAATTTGATGTCGTTATAATATCTAATACAGTTTTAAAAAGCTTATTTAACTCAGGGATTATTAAAAAAAATGAATTTAAAGAAATAGTCCAAAATAGAAAGTATCAAAATTTCATAAAAGATCAATTAATAAAAAATGACTACTCCTGCCTTCCTTACATGTGGTCAACCTCTCTATTTGCAATTAATAGCTCATCTAATAGCGCTCTTAAATTCAATCACTTTAAAAATATCTCTCGACTACGCAAACTTCATTACAAAATTGGCATTATTGATGATAAATTTGAAGTTTTATCAAGAGTAATAGATGAATCAAAAAGTAAATGCTCAAACCTTGATAACTTCGAAAATATATTAAGATGCCAGCAACAAAACTTAAATTACAAGTTAGACATACATCCTTCAGAGTTTCAAACAAGTATAGGTGATATAGTCCAACATCAAAATTCGGCTGTCTATGGCTGGCATGGAGAGATAGAAGGCCCCCATCTTAATAATAGCAATAATCATATTAAACTTTTTTTACCTAAAGGTAGAAGTAATATAGGTCTAGACCTTGTATGTTTTCTCAATAATAAAGTAACCTTGAAAAAGAAAAAGAGTATAAAAAAGTTTATTAAGCTCCTGACTTCTTCATTAATTACAAATCTAAACGTTAAAAAAACTCAATACTTTTCACCTTATGAGGATGACACTAAATATTTACGGCCTATTTTTAAAGATATCTACTCTAAGCTTCAAAAAAAAACTATAAAGTTAAAACCAGTTATAATATCAGCGCCCGCCCCTCTAGCACATGACCTGGTTAATAAATGGTGGGTTAATGTTCGATATTAAATCAAAATCAATTAATTATTTGTTCATTATAATTTTGCTATTTTGTGCGATTTTTCCATTTATCTTTGCTGGCTTTTTTGTTTTTCAAAGCATCAATGAAGTTAAAAATAACATAACCCTCATTCAAAAGAGCAGGAATGAGTCAGTTGAAAACAACTTTACGACTTTAATTAACCAAATCGAATTTGAGACTAAGAACCTTGCCTCTGATTCTAATTTTGCTAATTACCTAAACTCTCCTGGGGATCTTAGAGGATTCACTCAAAACTTAATTCTTGGGAAAATTGCAACTTTCAAAAAAAACTTACCTTTTATTAAAGGGTGGGCTATCTTTTCTCAGGTTAATATGCCGATGACGATAGTCCTATCTCAAAATTTCCAACCCCACAAAGAAGAGTTTTTAGATGAAAAATGGAGCATCTTGAACGATAAGATAATGACTTTCTCATACCCACTCAAATTCGATGACCAATACTTAATTGGCCCCAGTGCAAAAGAGCTTGGAAGAATTA
>CAYGUN010000279.1:0-3553 GCA_964353025.1 uncultured Bacteriovoracaceae bacterium | reverse complement strand
CATTATCACAGATGAGAGGGAAAATTATCTTTGCGTTTATTAATGTGGATAAATATACAAACTATTATAGGAAAGAATCACCCAACTTAAAGAATCGATTATTCTTTGTCGCAGCTAAAAATGTGAATGACCCACATGCTGCCTTATTTAAAATGGGGACCTCAAGCTCTGTCGCTGAAGTTTCAAAATTACGTAAAAAAGGTTTCCTCGTTACGGTTAAAGCTGATAGTGCAGATTTTACTAACAGGAGAAATATCGATAATATTAAGCGCCTGGTTGATAGTGGTGCCCACTACCTAAGCTCTGATATGATTAATCAAGGAAAGAAATTTAAAAAACTCTTTTTTCGAGAAGAATTTCGTTTATTTGAAGGCAGGCAAGAATGAGCGAACAGCCATCATGTCCAAAATGTAGTTCCGAGTATCCCTACCAAGATGGCCATTTATGGATTTGCCCTGAATGCGCTCATGAATTTAGCTTAGAATCACTGGCTGAAGATGTGGTGGATAATACGATTCGCGATGCTAATGGAAATGAATTAGCAGATGGCGATACTGTCACTGTGATTAAAGACCTCAAGGTAAAAGGCTCATCTTCATCAGTAAAAGTAGGGACAAAGGTAAAAGGAATTAGACTTGTTCATGATGCAGCTGATGGTCACGATATTGCCTGTAAGATTGATGGTTTTGGGGCCATGAATCTGAAGTCTGAGTTTGTGAAAAAAGTCTAGGCCTCAGGAATATCTAAAATCTGTTTTAATTCATTCGCGGGCAGTTCGAGAACCATGGACATTTCAGCTAGAAGAGACTTGGTTAATTTTTGCAAGATCTTAGTCTCAGCATCTCCTAGTTTTTCTAAGCTTTTTAGCTGAGCAAAAACTAAGAAGAGATGTTCTGTATTTTGTTTTCTCGCAGCTTTTTTAAAGTAATTAATTCTCTCACGGGCACTTTCAAAAACGGTTGAATTGGAATAGTCTTGAAAGTTTTTAATGGCACGAGTGATAGTTTCTTTAGATGAAGGAAAACGAAAATTATCCTTCCCATCTAGCGGGTAGTAAGTTTTCATACTCTCGTTTTGTTTTTTTACGACAATAAAGTCTTCACCGCCTTTTTGCAGTCTCTCAACCCCGACAATCGTCCCAACTCCGAAATCAAGCCCTAAGACAAGTTGTCCTATCAGTTTGTTTTCATTCATTTCTAGTGCGTGAGACATAAAGCGAGTCCTTGGTGATTAAGTTAAGTAAACTCTTAGAGTTGCTAGTAGGAAGCTTAAGAGAGTTTTATTATAGCATCATTTAAGTTTTCAGACTGGCAGAGGCAGAATATGGCCTTGTGCCCGATATTGCTCAGATTGCGTCTAATCACCTAAATTAGCTTGCTTATTATTAAATTAATGCTATAAGCTATATGTGACAGTGCATTTTTCCGAGAACTTTATAACTTTTTTCGTTCTATCTTCTCCAAAAAATTCAAGGTGTTATTAGAAACCATTTTACGAGGAGTATTCAAATGGGTAACAAACTTTATGTGGGAAATCTTCCCTTTTCAGCTAACGAAGATTCATTAAAAGATCTTTTTTCAGCTTGTGGAACTATTGGTTCAACAAAAATTATCACAGACAGAGACACTGGTAGAAGCAAAGGTTTCGCTTTTGTTGAAATGGGTAACGACGAAGAAGCTGAAGCTGTCATTACAAAATTTGACGGTCATGATCTTGATGGTAGACAAATGAAGGTTAGCATTGCTAAGCCTCAGCCGGAAAGAGAAAGAGGCGGAAGCGGATTTCGCTCAAATAATAATAGTCGCGGTAGATATTAGTAGCGGCATTGAGCCTGATCTCAGGCTCAAGTATCAATCCTTTGAAATAAAAGGTGTTGATATCCATGTCTGTAGTTTAAAAAATTCACAACAATTTAGTGATAAAGACGGTGAGGCAGAAGAAATGGGAATTTCTTCTGCCTTATGGCCATTATTTGGTACCGTATGGGATTCAAGCATTGTTTTGGCCCATTATGTATCCACAATGGATGTGAAGAATAAGAAAGTTTTAGAAATTGGTTGTGGCCTTGCTCTTTCAAGTCATTTTTTAAATGCAATAGAAGCCGATATTACTGCAACTGACTATCACCCTGAAGTCAAAAAATTTCTCGATGAAAATAGTAGAATTAATAATACCAGGCTTATTCCTTTTGAAAGAATCGATTGGACCAATTTAAAATCAGGTATTGGTTGTTATAATATTATTATTGGGAGTGATGTTCTCTATATGGATAATCACCCCAAAGAACTTGCCAGTTTTATTAATCAACATGCAGACTCTAATTCAGTTGTTGTTATTGTTGATCCAGGAAGAAATCAAATTAACCGTTTTACCAAAGCAATGCATCTTTTTGAATTTGCTCACAAAGCGATACGGCCTGAAGCGATTGAAGGATTAAGTAAGCCATTTACTGGGCAAGTTCATTGTTATTCACGGTTCTAAACTTTTATGGAGGAAGCGATGTCAAAAAACAAAGCAATCATTACAAAAAAACAAAGAGAAATGAAAAAAAGAGAAAGAAAAATAAATAAAGAGATTAAGAAAAAATCGAGAAAGTCTGATAAAGAAATGCAAAAAGAATCTGGTGACGATGTGAGTATCGAATCTCCAATTGAAGCAAATCCTTAAAAAGATAAAGAAATTTTAAGTTTTTTGTTTATAATACGAATATGTATCCATTTAAAAAAGAACTCTCACCCGAATTGATTGAAAAACAGAAAATGAAAGGGACTTATGATTCCCCATGTATGTCTGTTTGTAATTATGCGGGAGAGTTTGAGCAATGCCAGACTTGTGGCATGAGAAAGAGTGAGAAAATAGAGTGGAAAATTTCAGATATTAAAACTAAAGAAACTCTATTGGGTCAAATCCTTGATCGCAAGAAATAATTAACGAATTCGATGATTCTACCGATGAGTAGGAGATTTAAATGGTAAGGTAATAATGTCATCTAACTTACTTGAATTATTGAACGAGCTTTATGCTTGTGGGCAGTTTGCTCTGGCCAATGCCATTGTAGATGAGCTTCCCTGCGTGAACAGAACGAGGCTTGAACAGAAGCTTTTTGAGAAGATACACAAGGCGCCAGCAAACATCTTGCTTGAAGTGGCCCTGGAAGAATTAGCGCAAGAATCACCAGCTTTAGCAGTCAAGGCCTTAGCCGCTGTGAAAAAGAAGGAAAGATATGGTGCTCGTTCGTTGGTTCTAAAGTCAGGTCTAAGAAATAAGAAACTACGAGACTTTGTTTTTGGTCCATGGAAAAGAGTCACTGGAAATGGTGGGGTCTCAGAACCCTTTGCGAAGATATCTGTTCGAAATTCAAATATACTTGAAATCAAACATCTGGGAGATAAATTTTCACTGATTATTGAATGGGGAGACTTTGAATATGTAAAAGCAGTTTCAAATGAAAAAAAATATGGAAAGCAATGTCGTATTTTAAGGCTTCCTTTAGATATAGATCTAAAAACAGTTGAACCTTATATTTTTGAATTAATTTCGAGCAGTTATTTTC
>CAYGUN010000278.1:0-3555 GCA_964353025.1 uncultured Bacteriovoracaceae bacterium | reverse complement strand
GACTGCCTCACATATAAATTCATTGGAATTCTATTTTTAAAAGTTGGACCTTCCCACTTTTTATAGGGCCCTGCATGAAGAGAGTAAACATAAGTACTAAAACGTGAATTAGTCTTTGGGAACGTCCAATTTTTGTTGCTTCCATTGTCAATGACAGAGCTTGCACTAGTAGCAGTAATCACTTCCCAGCTTTTTGGGGCCTTAACTTTTAAAGCATAGTCCGCCTTCAAATTAGGTTGATCAAAACAAGGAAACATTTTATTGGCCGCAAAAACTTCAAACTGAGTATAAAGATAGTTTCTCACTTTTCCATCAGCACCTTTTTCAATAATTCGATGCAGTCCTTCTTGAGCCGGTTGCTCATCATCAGGAATACTCTTGTCTTCAACATCATATTGATGAGAATAGCGAATCTTAATTTTGTTATGACCTGATTTTAATTTTTTAAGGGGGATACTTAAAAAGTAACCATTATAGAAAACATTCTCTTCTTTTTTGCGGTTTACCCAAACTGGCCACCCATTAATAGTCACCCACTTCACATGGCCTTCTAAGAAATCAATGGTCAGAGGTTGGTTGGCAGACTTTGGCATCTCAAAATCAAATTCAATTTTGGCGACTCCATGGAATTTATTTTTTTTCATATTGCGGCTAAGATCGAGTTTTAAATCATAGCTCACATTCGAAATCATTTCTTTTCGTCTTTGAGCTTCAACTAAACTAAGCCCTTTGATAGCGGGTCTTGCCTCGCCTTCTTTTTGGTTCACATTATAAAAGATAGACTTTTTTGCAGAGAAATCTTTGAGTCTATGACTATGAATCTCCAACAACTCTGTACGGGCCACCTTCTTGACTGACTGATGATTAGGTGTGGCCATAATTGATTGTGATAATAGCGCTAAAAACAATACAAATGATGAAACTCTCATTACTCTCCCTCCAAACTTATGGGCTCAAGAGTATCTTAAAAGTTAGAGAATCGAAAGTGCGCTAAGCGTTAACTTTATATCAATATGACATTTCAAAAATGAAAAACTTTTGCATGCAGGCCTTATAAATATTTCTTAAGCCCGGCGTAAATATTAATTATTAAGCTAACAACTAAAAGGAGTTCAGGATGCGAAAAACGATTTTAATGATGCTAACAATTGGATTTACAATGAGCGCTTTTGCTCAAAATCAGAATGCCCAGGAAGTTACTAAAGCTGCAACAAAGGCAGATCTCGATAACTCAACGCAACTATCTATAGGCCTTACCAACTCAAAGGCAAAAAAAAACGATGACTCAATCGCTGGACTAAAAGTGGGCATAAGGAAAAACTTCTCCCTAGCTCCCTTACTATACACCTCTAGTGCCCTGGCAGTAGGGATTGAAAACCTTGAAAAAGAAGAGTCTTCTGGTAACTACTCAAGAAAATTTAAACAAGAGCAAATCTCAGCAAGTTTAGAGCAAAGACTAGGACTTAGTTTCAAACTTAATAACACAATGGCACTAAGACCTTTTGCTGCGATTAGCTACGATAGAGGGCAGCTTAAAACTGAAGACAAGGATAACTATAACAATCTTGCGGCCAAAGCTGACGTAAGCGCCCTTCTCACAGGTTTGGGACTTGAATTATCTTTTAATGAGCAAGTCTCACTAGAGTTTATGCATAAAACTGGGACCATGAAATACAATTACAAAAGCTCAAATTCCAAGTTTGAAGCAAAGCATGAAACCAGCCAACTAAACCTCAATATTTCAATTTAATTATCTAGAAAGAAGGCCTTTAGTAAGGGCCCTCTTTCATTTCCAACACCAGTGTAAGAATTTAAATGTATTATTCTAATCCGAGCTTTAAACACTGGCTTTCGTATTCGATTTAATTTTTCTATAATCATTCAATATTTCAAAGGAAGGAGAGAATCAATGAGATTATTGGCATTATTACTTTTATGTATTTCTTTGCCGGTTATGGCAAACGAAGGCCTACTTGAGGCAGTTCAACATGATGACATTTTAAGAGCGACTAACATCTTAACTAACGATGAAACGGTCGATATTAATATCCAAGATGCAAAAGGAAAGACTCCTCTTATTATTGCAGCTGAACACAATAATGAAAAAATGGCTTGGGCCTTGATTGATATCGGCGCTGAAATAGGTCATGAAGCTGATTTTGATATAAAAGATAATTATGGAAATACTGCCTCTGTCTATTCCTACATGCATGATAATAACCGCCTCTTTACTTTCCTTGATGCTAATATGGAGAGAAGAACATTTTCCGACATGGTTGAGTTTATGAAAGCCCTGAAAAAATGTGATTCAAATAAAATTCAAGATCTTCTGAGCAGCAAGAATATTCAACTTGAATACAAAGATGTCGTATATGGGGAAGAAGAGTCAACACTTCAATCAGTAGTTGAAATCGCAGCTGGAAAAAAATGTGTGGGCTTCCTGCATAGTTTTACCAATGACCCCTACCTTCTTTACAACGTAAGTGAAAAAACAAAGAACACTGTTTTTGAAGCTTTTGTTAATGAAAGAATGCCTCTTGCTCTAAGAACATACGACCAATATATTAGAAAAAATGAAATCTCGATTGAATCTCTTCCAAAGTTCATGATCATTGCTTTTGAAAATAAAAATAAAGAAATTGCGAATGAAGTATATGACTTGGCCCTTAACTTTAATGATGCCGATATTCAAAATGCCCTCTATATATATGCTAAAAATTATGGCTGGAATGAACAGGCTGATTTTATATCACCTGCTGTTGATAATGGCCTTGTTATAACTGAAGGAAAAGACATCCTTGAAGCAGAAATTGCTTGTGGCGATGAACTTTTGATTAAATCAAATCTTGAGTGTGCAACAATTAAAGGGCAATTTGAAACAGCTCAAGCTTTTGTTAAAACAGGAGTTGATTTCTCTCAAAACATTGCTCTTCACCGCTCAATACTCTCGAACAAACTTGATTTTGCAACCCTCTTTATAAAAGGTGGGGCTGATGTCAACCAGTGGTCAAGAGGAAGTACGGATAAAAACGGGACAGTGACACCTCTAATGATTGCTGTTGAGGCAGCAAATGAACCGGCTTTTAATCTTTTAATTGAAAATGGTGCAAAGGTTGATCTACATAGCAAAAATGATTCTGCTCTAACTATTGCCATTAATAATGAAGACCTTTATTTCGCAAAACTTTTACTTGAGAATAAGGCCAGTCCAGAACTACATGCCTCAGGCTTTGATACGGCCATTTTGGAATCTATCCAGAGAGATAACTTGGAAATGCTAAAACTTGTTATCTCCTACAATGCTGATGTCAATAACAATGCTGGCCATAATGCTCCTCCAATTGGATTTGCCATTGAGGTCGTTGAGAGACTAGAAATGCTAAAAGTCTTGATAGAAGCAGGGGCTGACGTAAATAAGAAATTTAATGATTTTGAAAATTATACAGTTCTCACCTACGCAGCAATGCAAAACTTTTCAAAAAGTGTCAGCTATTTAGTTTCACTACCTGATATTGATGTAAATGCTTTAACAATATCAAATGAATCTGCATTAAG
>CAYGUN010000277.1:2212-3566 GCA_964353025.1 uncultured Bacteriovoracaceae bacterium | reverse complement strand
ATGAGAATATTTTTAGTTGGAGAATATTCAAAGTTGCATTCAGAGAGAAAAGTATTTACTTTGCCAACTTCCAATTTTTTTAGATCAAAACCTTTTTGGTTTAAGTAATGGCCCAGGCCCCTAAACATTGAACCAGTATCTATATAAAGCAGGCCAAGATCTTGAGCAATTTTTTTGGCAACAGTGGATTTCCCGCTGCCTGAAGGGCCATCAATAGCAATAACATTCTGCTTGCTCATTAAAGAGTCTCCAAATATTTGAAGTCTTTGCTAAATTTTAAACCTTTAAAAATCTCGGGACGAATAATCTTAAGCATAATTGGATTAATCAGATCAAACTTCTTAGCATTAATTTCTCTTAAATGAAATTTATCAGACCACTGAGGATAACCATGCTCCTCACCTACGTGGTCTTCAATTAAAAGTGAAACTGCGAGAAGCTCTTTTATTGAGAGTTTACCTAGAGAGGGCTTCAATTCAGTAAAGAGTTCTTTCTCAAATAAAGGGTCGTAAAAGTTATCCAGTTTCTTTAAATCCTTTAAAAGGACTATTTGCTTAACGATATCTCTGCGTTTTACAAAGAGCTCAATTAAATTAAGATAAATTTTCTTATTTTCGGTTCTAAGATCTGAAATTTTTGATGTCATTTTGGGCCGTAAGTCCGTTAAGTTTTTCCTGGAAGTAGAGAAAAGTTTTTCTTACCTTATTAAGGTAACGGTTTTTCACTCCAACAGGTAGATTATTCTTTAATCTATATCTTAACCAACCTGGCCCCATATTGTAAGCGACAATTGCATATTGCAGGTTACCAAAACGATCGTGTAGTAATCTTAAATAAAAAATACCATACTCAATATTTTCTAATAATTCCTCATACTTTTCACCAAGTGCTGGGTAATAGCTGGAGTAATGCCTTTTTAGCTGCTCATTAGTATGGGCGTAAGAGATCTTCTTTCTTTTAAAATGCCCTTTTATATAAACCTTTGTCTCTGGCATTATTTGCATGAGTCCATGGGCCCCAACATAGCTTTTGGCCCGGGGATTAAAATGACTTTCATTCCACATAACAGACAAGACCCACAGTGGATTCACTTCATGCTTTTGAGAGATAAAAATAACTGCGGGAAGAATTTTTCGAACTCTTTCAACCAAATGCTCTGGAATTGTATTTAAAACTTCTTCCGTAAATTCTTCTTCTGAATCAAATGAGGGATAAGTGAAAGGTAACTTTGTTGTAGTTTCTTCAACTTCTAGTTCAACCAGTTCAATTTCAGGCATTTTTAGGAAACGAACTCCGAGATATACCCCTGCACCCATGAGTACAAAAGCTAATAGGCCAAGGCGTACGAAATGAA
>CAYGUN010000277.1:0-2112 GCA_964353025.1 uncultured Bacteriovoracaceae bacterium | reverse complement strand
TATACCCCTGCACCCATGAGTACAAAAGCTAATAGGCCAAGGCGTACGAAATGAAGTCCTGGAGCGGCAATGCCCCGATCCAACGTGCTGCTAATCTTCATAAGAGAAGAAACTTTTAACGCAGCCAATTCGACTATGTAAACACAAGCGTGATAAAACAATCGGAAATTAACTCAAATTTTAGTTATTTTAGGTAGATACCATGAATAAACTTTCCTACGAAAAGTCCGCTTATTTGAAGCAACATCAAGATAACCCGGTGCACTGGAATGCTTATGGCCCAGCTCCCATCCAAGAAGCACAAAACCAGAACAAGCCCATATTTTTATCTGTAGGCTATTCCACTTGCCACTGGTGCCATGTCATGGCCCATGAATCTTTTGAAAATGAGGTTACGGCGAAGTTCCTTAATGAAAATTTTATTAATATTAAAGTTGATAAGGAAGAACATCCTGATTTAGATAATTACTACCAAATGGCCTGCCAACTCTACACTGGACGAGGTGGGTGGCCATTAAGTGTCTTTCTGACTCCTCAGATGAAGCCTTTCTTTGTCGGTACCTACTTCCCACTTGAATCAAGACAAGGCATGCCTTCGTTTTTAGAAGTGCTTAAAAAATTAAAAGTGGCGTACGAAACTGAACAAGAGACAATTCAAGAAAATGCCAAAACCTTAAGTGAAGCTATTTCCAAACAAGAAAAACCAAATAAAAAAGTCGAATTTCAAGGACACTTCCCTCCCGCATCGGCTATCCTCAATGCTTTAAAAAATTACCAAGATAAGGAATACGGAGGATACGGACAAGCGCCTAAATTTCCACACTTTAGTTTTTTTGAATGGGCCACGGAGCAAATTCTAGAAGGCATACTGGAAAAAGAGCAGGCTGAACATATTATTAAGTCTATCGAAAAAATGCTCTGTGGGGGCATATATGATCACGCACGAGGTGGAATCCACCGCTATAGTGTTGATGATATGTGGATGATTCCTCACTTTGAAAAAATGCTCTATGATCAAGCAGGGCTACTAAGAGTTCTCTCTAAGCTCTCTCTGGTCTACCCTTCACCCTTGATTATAGATACACTTATTCAAACTCTTGATTACCTGCAAATTGAAATGCAGCATGATGAAGGACGTTTTTTCAGCGCTCAAGATGCAGATTCAGAAGGGCGTGAAGGATTGTATTTCAGTTTTACTGAAGCAGAGTTTGATAAAATCATTAAAGATCTACCTAAAAAAAATGAAATCAAAAAATGGTTTCAAATCTCTCGTGAAGGTAACTTTGAAGATGGGCTTAGTGTGATCTCCCTAGACAAGGAGCATATTAAAGAAATCTACGCACAAGAAAACTGGGAACTCATTCGAAAAGTTAGACAGCTAATTCTTAATGAGCGAAAAACTAGGATTCCCCCGCTCACTGATAATAAAGGCATCTCTTCTTGGAATTTTATGTTGGTAAGTGCTCTCACTGACGTCATCCAGTATTGTAAAATTTCACAGGTTAAAGATAGGGCCTTAAATCTAATTGAAACATCTCTAAAGTCTATTCATGAAAGCTTTCTACTCCCACTTGAATCTCAAACAGAGAAGCTTACCATTATTCAGAGTACAACTAAAAATGAGTCTAAGCCTTTGTTTGAAAATTTTGTTCATTACTGCGAACTTCAATTCAGACTTTATGAAACAACGGGATTAAAGCTTTATAAAGAGAATGCTTTCAGGACTATGGATTATATTTTTAATGAATTTTATGCCGATGGATATTTTCTTTCCAGGGCACGGGCCAATGAAACTAGCGAACCATTTGAAAATCTTAAAGTAAGCCTTTTTGATCAATCCTATAAGTCGCCTCTTTCAACTTTTATTTTATTGGTAAGAAAGTGGTATTACATAAAAGAAGACAATGAAATGCTTGGTAAAATTGAAACTCTGTGTGAAGAGGCCAAGCATGAAACTCTTATGAATCCTTTTGGGTACGGGGAAGCCTTAAGGGCCTTAACTTATCCTCAGGAAGCCTTTAAGAAAATTGAAGTTCCTATTTCATGGTTAAATGAAGAAAAGTTTACTAAATTTTTACCCTATTTCTCCTCTCGCTTTGCCATTAATTATGT
>CAYGUN010000276.1:0-3585 GCA_964353025.1 uncultured Bacteriovoracaceae bacterium | reverse complement strand
GGGAGCTCTAATGGCATAGGTAATATTCCAAGTAGTGTTTTCTATGGGCCGTCGACAGTTAATTATGGCTTTGGTCGCTCTCTTGCTAGTGGGGACTTAGATAATGATGGATTTCCTGATTTAATAGTTGGAGCTGCATTAAGTGATGTTGCAGGAACAGACAGAGGAGCCGTTTATATTTTTCAATCAAACTCAACTACTGGAGTTATAAATCTTGCAGCACCAACTGGAGCTCAGACATTTACTCATGGTGGGGCAGCCAACTCTGACTACTTAGGGGCTTCAGTTGTTGCCTATGACTATGACAGAGATGGAGATCTTGATTTGCTGGCCGGAGCACCAGGTGATAATGATAATGGAGCTGATTCGGGGAGAGTTTATATCTGGATAAATGGAACTGCGGGAACCAATGCGGGAGTTAACACTTTATTAACTAATGGGGCCCATACAACAACGATAGATGAGCCAAATACGACTGCTAATTATTTGTTTGGTTCTTCCTTAGCAACAGGTCTTCATTTAAATACCATTTATCCCGATCTTTTTATTGGAGCAGAGGGAGATGATGTGAATGGGGCCAATGCAGGAGCAGTTCATATTTATGAAGGAACGGCGACAGGATATGATGCGACTCCTGTTTCGTTACGCGGTTTTGATCCGAATCCAATTACTGACTTAGATGAATACTTAGGAAGTGCCATCACCGTTTTTGATTTTAATGGTGATGGCACAACTGATATTTTTATGGGAGCGAAGCTTGATGATGCAGTTGGGACCTCATCTGGTTCGGTCTATATTAAACTTCGTTAGTAAAAAGAAACCATCGTTTCTCGTATAATTTCAGAATAGGAATATAGGCCAAAATTAAACACTCTAGTTGACACTTTTCTTACTTAGTCTTGTAAGTATCATCAAAAAAATGAACCGTACCATTAGATATATTATGAACTCCACCGATGATGGCAATTTGACCATCATTTACAAGTTCTCTAAGCAGGGGACTTTTCTCCAAGATAGCATCAACAGTCTTTTTAACATTGAGATTGGTTACTTTTTCTACAAATGCGTTGTTAGATGAATTTCTAACAGTTTCAGAAGTCTCATCGTTAATAGCTGGTTCAATCTTTTTTAATAAAGAGGTTAGATTTCCAAGCTCTACATGATCACAGGCACCTTTAACTGCTCCACAATTAGTGTGGCCCAAGACGACAAGAATCTTTGAACCAGCAACTTTACAGGCAAACTCCATACTTCCTAAAATATCCTCATTCACTATATTCCCAGCAATTCGAACACTGAAAATATCCCCCAATCCTTGGTCAAAAATAAGCTCAGCTGATGTTCTTGAATCAATACAGCTTAAGATAGTAGCAAAAGGAAATTGCCCTTCTGATGTTTCGTTTGCCTGTTGTAGTAAGTTTCTATTAATTTTTAAATTATCAACAAAACGTTTATTTCCTGTTTTTAATAACTCAAGAGCATTGTCTGGAGTTATTGCTGATTGCATTTCTTTAGTTAAAGTTTTCATGAGTCCCTCATTTTTAAGAGTTAATAATATTAATAAAGCCAATAATTAAAGTTGTTAGAAAAACCCCTAGGATGGAAGAGTGAGCAAGTTTTATTTTTCTTATGTCTTGCCCTTGATTTTGCTCTGAAATAATAGAGGTTATAAGCATACAAACAGATGACAGAAAAGGAAACAAAAAACCATAGTACCCGTTGTGAGTAAAGATAAAATAGGCAATTGAACCACCTGTGATAAATGATCCCAGTATCCCAAGTCTGATATTGTTCTTTTTCTTCTCTTCCTTGTACTCAATAGAGTCTTTTGCATGCCCATTAACTTTTAATAGATTAATTCCTATATCTGTTGATAGGCCTGTCATATGTGTTGGCTTTAAAAAACCGTTTGTGGCCAAAGAGCAGGTGGCATTTTGAATTCCACATGCCAGAGAAAGCAGAAGGACTAGAACTAGTTTTACTTCGTAGGTGATATTTGTGAAGTAGTATTCAGAGATAATTAAAACTAAGGAAAAAAGGAAAGCTTTGAATCCTGTAACTAAAATATAGCGAGGTTCTTTTCCCTCCAATAACTTTCTACCAATAAAGTGGCCAGCAAATGCAGCTCCGGTTATAAATGATGTGAGAATGGTTAAGAAGGTTAAAATTTGTTGCCAATTAAGATCAGCGACACCCATTCCAATTTGACTACTGGTACCTGTAACGTGGGATACAAAGTTTCCAAAGATGAGAAATCCACCAACGTTAATATAACCGGCTTGGAAGCTCATCAGAAACCAAATAAACAATTTAAACTTATTCGGCAAATGTGTGTTTTCTAATTTCAACATGTTGACCTACCTTTCTGTAACGGCATTATGATATACTTTAGGAGTTGATTAAATAACATAATATCGATATGATGCATCGATTTAATCAATGGGTCATAGCGAGGAAATGAAATGATAAAATGGCTTAATTACCACCACTTACACTATTTTAAGGTCATTGCCTCTGAAGGTAGTATTGCAAAAGCTTCAAAGTCACTCTTAGTGGGGCAATCTTCATTAAGTACTCAACTAAAGCAATTAGAAGATTCATTGGGGCAAAAACTATTTGAGAGAAAGAATAAAAAGCTTATTTTGACTGAAGCGGGCAGAGTTGCCCTTGAGTACGCAGACAATATTTTCAAAAAAGGGGAAGAGTTTTTACAAGTCTTTAATGAACAGAGCCTTTCTTCTCGAACTATTTATAATATTGGAGTAGTTGCCAGTGCCCCAAAAGTCATTGCTTGCAGTATTATGCAACTTGCAAAAAAGTTTAGTGATTCCAGTATTATCAGCATGAGGGAGGATTCACCTGAAGAGCTTGTAAGAAAAGTCTTAACTCATGAGCTTGATATTGTGTTAACAAATAATTTAAGCTTTTTAGAAGGGGATGACTTACAAATTAAGCAAGTAGGAAGTGAAAATATATCAATATATGGCTCTAAAAGATTTCAAAAACTAACAGCTAAATTTCCTCAATCACTTAATGGAGCAGAGTTTATCCTCCCTACTATGCATAGTAAGTTACGCTATGATTTAGAGCATATCTTTAGAGAAATGGGGATTAAGTATCAATTAGTGGCCGAAGTTCAAGATTCAAGTGTGAAAAAGACCATGGGAATTGAAGGGATTGGTCTTATTTCCTTGCCTGAGTTTGCGGCCAAACCTTATGTAAAAGAGGGGAAGCTTTATAAAATAGGGAGTCTCAAAAATATTAAAGAAGAATATTGGCTCATAACTAAAAAAAGGACAATTAAATCGCCAATAACAGAGAAGTTGATTAGTTCCTATAAAATTTAATCTTTTCCTTTTTCCTGTTGATGCATTGAGTTGCTTGCTTGTAAATTAAGCCTGTGAAATCTATTATCGGCTCTTCTCGGTCCGTAGTGGGAAGCAGTGGCCGAACTTACGTTAACTTACTGAAACTTAATTCTTTAATTTCAAATACTAACCTAAATTCGGCCCGCATTAGCTTCTATAAAATGGAGGAGAGGATCGGATTTGAACCGACGGCTTTACAGTTTTGCAAACTGTTCCC
>CAYGUN010000275.1:1148-3600 GCA_964353025.1 uncultured Bacteriovoracaceae bacterium | reverse complement strand
CGATGGATATCTTGTCATATTGGGCAATCCTGTTATCTTTTAAGGCCCAGGCAGAAAGCATGGCCCCGAGGGAGTGTCCTGCCAAAATAACTCTTTCACAGCTATTATCCATTAAATTATCCAAGAAGCTAAAAGCCTCAAAAAATAACTCGTGGGCATGGTTTTTAAAATCTTCAAATTTTTCAATTTCATTATAACTGCCAAGATAGTGACCCGGGAGGTCAAAAACGACACTTGGAATCCCTGCCTCTGACGCTCTAGAGGCCCAGGGGATGACATCAGACTTTGATGCTGTGTATCCATGAGTGAAAACACAGTATGAGCTTGATACGGGAGCTGAGTCTTTTTCAGTCGAGGGGAGAAACGCCATACAGTTGCACGTCATACCCACATGAGAAAGGACACCTTTAACAATTTTAACACTCATTTTCTTTGTCCTTTTTGCATGAACTCAATGTAATATTCATTGACGATTGACCGTCAAAACATTAACTTAAATCTCACGTTTTTAGAAGTGTTGAGTACGCCCTGTTAGCTCAGTCGGTAGAGCAAAGGACTGAAAATCCTTGTGTCCGTGGTTCAAGTCCGCGACGGGGCACCATTCTTTTGAAGATGAAAAAAAGCCACTTTTCGGAGTGGCTTTTTTTATGCCTTCTTTCAATTTTTCCATTTTGCTTCCTTCTTATGCAATTTTATCTAATTTTATTTCTGGAAAAACTTCTTTTACCTTAATGAGAGTTTTTAGGGTTGGATTATTTCCTCCAGACTCAAGTCTTTGATAAGGAAGAAGCTTAATACCCATTTCATCAGCAACCTCTTGTTGAGTTTTTCCTTTTTGAATTCTATATTTTTTAATAATGACTGAGAGCTTTTGATAAGGTGTCAAAAAGGTCAAATTATCAAAATTTTTATTTAAATCTTCGATAGAGTAACCAATTACAGAGTCGTCTTTTTCAGAAAGAAATTCTCCAATTTGTTCATTACTATCCATAGGAGACAGATAATTTTTTTCTTTTTTAAAAAAGATTTCAACATAATCTAAGTCTTTGTCATAATAGATATACATTTTAATTCTCCTTGCGATATATCAGTTCTCCTGATTTTATTTTCATGGTTGTATATGCTGTCGATATAAAATTTCCATCATTACAGACTTTGACAATTACGCAGAATAACCTGTTTTCAGCTTTTGTAATGTAGTAAAGATGAGAAACATTATTTGAACTGCTTTTTCTAACTTCGTTAGGGTCAATGAGACAATTGCTAATTAGCTCTCTGGTGGCATCAGGATGTCTTGTAGAAATGTGTTTATCCTGTTCGTCGGAGAGGATGCAGTCTTCATTTTTATAATTTTTAAAGATATTCAT
This sequence comes from uncultured Bacteriovoracaceae bacterium, assembly GCA_964353025.1. GTDB lineage: Bacteria > Bdellovibrionota > Bacteriovoracia > Bacteriovoracales > Bacteriovoracaceae > CALFYV01. The sequence goes on along the minus strand of CAYGUN010000275.1, from coordinate 2,233 downwards.
CTAATCTTATGTTACTACATATAAGTAGTAATGGTCAACAACTTAAAATCACGTGATTTTAAGTTGTTGAGAGATTTTTGATGACTGCAGTTTGATTCTCGAAGTTCATAATAAAAAAATAATTAACCCTGCGGAAAAAGTCCTCCCCAGTAATTTTCGGGATCGCAGCCATTATTAAAATAGGCCTTGCACCCTTTCTTTGTTTCTAAGCGGATAAAAGTCCAATTGATCAAACGACTTGGAACTTTTAGACTTTGAGGTACTGACTCATCAACTAAGTAGTTTTTATCTTTGTTTGGAGAAATTCCAATAAGTCGAACTGTATGCATCTTTTTAACGAGCTTATTGTATTCATTTTTGACTTTGTTTTCACACCAATTTGTTTCTGATATGCTACGAAAAATAAATTGGTGAACAGTATCACCACTTATAGCATAAAAAGTCATAAGAGATTTATTTTCTTTTTTATCAATCTCTGCACATTCCAAATGAAACTTTTCTTTTGTTACTTCAATATCGATGAAGTTATTTGATTGGTTGTGAATTCTTGTTTCAGAGGTAGCACAACCAATCAAAATAATTAAGCTAAGGATGTTTAAAATTTTCATTTTTGACTCAGCCTCTTATACTCTCTGGCTATTCTTGCCATAATTTCATCTGATTTTTTTACTTTTCCAAGTTGAGGTAATATCCCTTTGTACTCAGCAATGGCCTCTAACCACGTGGCTTCACGCCTTAATCGATGAGAGGCTAGATCTTTTTTGTGAAATAGCCAGCGAATTCCAGCACTAAGATTTAGATTGGGAACATAAAATTCATTTTTCGATAGTGTAATTAAAAAATTTTTCAACTCGCCTTTTTGATCGGCAAGAATCTTTCTTGTTTGTTCAGTGACTTGAATAAGCCCTCTCGCCGTTCCAATTTTACTTTCGGCATTTATTTTAATTTTAAAGCTAGATTCAGATGCAACAAGTGCTTTGACTAGGTTTGGATCAAGCGGTTCTGCTGGTGTGAATATATCATTCCAAAATTGAGTCCATCCACCAATAAATTCATCGAAGTCGTTGCCGTTAGGGCTTCCTAAG
>CAYGUN010000275.1:0-1138 GCA_964353025.1 uncultured Bacteriovoracaceae bacterium | reverse complement strand
CGAAACCGGGACTTTCCTAGGGTGTTCCTTTACCGAATGATCCCCAATTGGACAGATTCGCCAAGGATGTTTTTGTTTGCCTTTCATAACTTCTCTTTGTTCCAAACATAGTGTGTTGCTCTACCTTTTCCTACTTTATGAATAATTTGGGAATCTAAGTACGGCGTTAATTTAGAACTAGCGGTATTCTTAGAACAGTTTAACATTTGCGCGACTTCGCTTAAGGTGAACGATTCTTGATTTTTAAAGCTAGCAAGGATTCCCTGAGTTTTATCTGTCTCAACTGGATGTTTGCTATTTGGAAAATAGATTATGAGCTTTACAAAGTCACCTGACTGTTCAACTATTTGCGGCGTAGGGTTGTTGTTTTTCTTGCACTCACTAAAAATAAGAGGAAGACCAAGTCCTCGTTTTTCTACGAGGCCTATATTGCGCGCTATTTGTCTTAATGTAGGGTTTCTCGAGTATGAAGTTCCTGACATATAGTCAGTAATTGGGCCAGGAAAGTTTCCAGGGCTGTATATTTCTAATCTATCATCAAAAAGAGCAATCTTAATTGAATCAGGAATGAAGTATTTTCTGTGGATAATAGCGTTAACTAAGGCTTCTCTCATAACAATTTCTGGAACTTCAAGCTCTCCTTCTTTTATTAAAACACCTCTTCGTATTGAGCTGGTACCTAATTCTTTCTTTAAATCTTCCAATACCTCATTAACCATTGAGACCAATGGAGAACTGTAATCCTTTGTTCTTAGAATTTTAGACATATCCTTGCCTGAAAATTTTGTAAAAAGGATCTCAGCTCCTTCAATAATCTTGTTTGGTGTTTTATGAAAAAATAAAATTCCTGATAGAGTAGGGGAGATGTTATTTGAGAATGGGTCAATTTTTATAACTTTGTCTGCAATTAACCTCTCCTCACTTGGTTGCCCACCATATTGATTGTGTAATACTAGTTGGTCAAAATCTTTAATAGAACTATTAGTGAATAATTTTTCATCGAAGTTTTCTTTTGTATTTGATCGCTGTAAGTCTTCGATGATTTCTTCCGTTGCGGGCATGGCATGTGTGCCTATTCGAATGTAGACTCCATCTGGTATACCTTTAGATTTTAGAAAGTAGGGGCGCTTATTTGAGG
>CAYGUN010000274.1:339-3646 GCA_964353025.1 uncultured Bacteriovoracaceae bacterium | reverse complement strand
ATATGAACTTCCCACTCTCCTTCTTGACCACAAAAACATGCGGTGTATTTGAAGCTCCAAAGGCACGAGCCACTGATTGATCCGCATCTTGAACATAAGCGTGTTCGTAATTGTGTTCCTTTGCATATTTCTTCATGGCTTCAAATGTGTCCCCTGGAGATTTTTCAGGATCATTTGGGTTAATAGCTATAACTGGATAACCTTTAGAGGCATACTTCACATTCAAAGCTTTTATTCTTTCCCTGTAGGCCTTAGAATAAGGACAAGTATTGCAATCAAAAATTAATATGGCTCCATTACCTGCATATTTAGATAAGGTTATTGATTCTCCCTTCACACCGGTTAGAGTAAAATCATTGACTGCGTCTCCTAGTTCATAAGTGCTTGATGTTGGAGCTCCGGCAAAGAATAGTGCCAAAACAAATACTGATAAAATTTTAGTCTTCATCTTTATATTGGTTTTATTTTGATAATTCTTCAATTAGGTTTTCAAGTTCTCCCTCTTTTAATTCGCGTTCTACAAAGGCCCTTTCACCTGTTGAATGATTAATAATGAGTGTGGCAGGAATTGCTCCAGACCATTGAGGTTCAACTTTGTCTATCCAAGTATTGCCATCAATCTCATCTAGTAAGTAAACCTTAGATTTAATTTCTTTTCGAGCAACAAACTTATTGACCTTCTCAATTTCTTGCACGTAATCAATGCTTATTAAGTTTACGTTAATCTTATCTTTTAAATCTTTTGCTGTTTGTTCAAAATATGGAAGTTCTTGAACGCAAGGACCACACCAAGTGGCCCAAAAATTAATGATTTGGATCTTCTCAGATTTAGTTTTAATCAAATTGTCTAAGCCTGGATATTTAATAACCTCAACAGATTGAGCCTTCACTGAAAAACAAAGGGTTGTTGTTAAAAGAATAGTAGTTAATGCTTTAATCATAATGTGAAAACGAAAATACATTTTTTTTGTTCATTAATAAATAATGGAATTCAATATATTGCACTATTTCAAGATGTGGAGTTTTAATGCTTTCCTTTCTGCCAAACCGAAAAAAAAGATCTTCATCTCAGGTTAAAACTAAATTAATATATACTTAACACCGTATTTAACCGATTTTGAATTACTAACAAGAGCAGATTCCTAATAACTTACTGCTCTTAATATGAAATGAATGGGTGTAATAAATTCTTCTTTTTTGTAAAAAACGAGCTATTCAAAAGTGTCCGTTTAGACAAAATAAAGATTCTGAAAAATCAAAGAAAAGTTTTCCACATTTTCAAAAAGTTTTCCACATTGTTTTTGATCAATCATTTATATATCTGTTTATCAATTAGTTACGCTATAAAATTTAAATTTTCACTTTGTGGACAACTAGCTATGTGCTTTTATGTCTGAAATAATAATTTGAATTATCAAAATTATGAGGCAATTATTTTAAAAAATAATTTTAGAAAAACATGTAAGGTGTTGAAAATGAACTTATTCTTTATTTGCTCTTATTAATTTAGTGCGGTAGGTGTTAAAAATTCGCGATTTTGATAAAAAGCCTTTATACTTTCCATTATCAATAACGGGAAGATTCCATGCTCCAGTCTGTTCGAACTTACTCATCACAGATTGCATATTTTCATGAGGGTCAACAAATGCAGGAGGACTGTGCATTAAGCTACTTACCTTAGTATCTTCCCTTTTTTCAAGATCAAACATTATATGACGTATGTCATCGAGCGTAATAACTCCTAGCAGTTCATCCTTCTCATTGACAACAGGAAATATGTTTCGAGTAGACACACGTACTAGATCAACTAATGCATCAAGATTTTCATCAGGATGAATTGACATCAAGTCTCGCTCAATAATTTTTGTTAAGTCAATCTGACTAAGTACCTGCCTATCTTTGTCGTATTGAATCAGGTCCCCACGTTCTATCAAATGTTTGGTATATAAGGAATGCTTCTCAAAGAATGAGCTTGTAGTAAATGCAATGGCAGAAACTAACATTAATGGAACAAACAGCTCATATCCACTGGTAATTTCAGCGATCAAGAATATGGCGGTCAATGGGGCATATAATACTCCACTCATAACTCCACACATACCCACCAATGTAAAGTTACTGGTACTTACATTGCCCCATGTGATAACATTTATGACAGCTGCAAAAAGGAACCCTGTTACTCCCCCTAAAAATAAAGAAGGGGCAAAGATTCCACCACTTCCTCCTGAGCCTATGGTTAAAGCAGAAGCAACTGGTTTAATTAAAATAACTCCAAAAATAAAGGTGAGTAACAACCAAGCATCATTTAAATCACCAAAAAACAATGACCTGCTGAAGATATGGTTTTCCTTCCCAGCTAAAAGCAGCTTAATAGTATCATATCCTTCACCATATATTGGAGGAAATACCAAAATAATAAAGCCTAGTAAAATTCCTCCTACTAAAGCTTTGCCATACATGTCTTTTACCTTGTTGATCAGAGCCTCAACTTTGTATGTCATTCTGGTGAAGTAGACCGATACTAGCCCACAAACAATTCCTAGTAAAATATAAAAAGGAGTGTCAGAAGCAGTAAAGCTATCTACTAGCTTAAAAGAAAAGAGAACGTCATCACCCAAAAGGGTAAGTGAAACTAAAGAGCCTGTAACTGAAGCTATTAGCAATGGGATAAACATTGCAATAGTGACATCAGCAAGAATTACCTCCAGACTAAAAATGACCCCCGCCACAGGCGAATTAAATATTGCAGAAATTGCTCCTGCGGCACCGCAACCAATCAATAATGTTCTCTTCTTATAATTAAGATGCATTAACTTGCCAACATTAGAGCCAATGGCTGAGCCAGTTACAACGATTGGGGCTTCAAGACCAACTGATCCTCCAAAACCAACTGTAATAGCACTGGTAAGCATTCTGGAGTACGTTTTTGTTTTTCGTATTAAACTGGAGTTTTTAGAAATGTCATAGAGGATTTGAGTAATTCCATGCCCCATTTTCTCCTTCAAAATGACATTACTCAAAATGACAGTCAGTAGTATTCCAAGCAGTGGAAAAACAAAATAGATATAATTTTGAATTGAAATTACTTCCCTCAGCTGATACTGAATAAAATGGACAGACTCCTTAAGAATAACAGCTGCAAAACCTGAAATTATACCGATTAAGCCAGCCAGAATTAATACAAAATTCTTATTGCTAAGGTGCTTAATTCTCCAAATGAGAAATCGTACTAATGGTGTTTCATGCTTCAAGAGCCTGAGGTTTATTTACAGATGTGAGCAAATTTAAAATAATAGCTTTTATTAGG
>CAYGUN010000274.1:0-329 GCA_964353025.1 uncultured Bacteriovoracaceae bacterium | reverse complement strand
TAGTAGTTTAAAGTTGATCATTTATTTTAAAATGAATAAGATAACAAAGCTTTTTAAAATTAAATATCCTGTTATCCAGGCAGGAATGGTTTGGTGCAGTGGTTGGCGACTAGCATCAGCAGTTAGTAACGCAGGAGGACTGGGCCTTGTAGGTGCAGGCTCAATGCATCCGGAACTGCTAGAAGAGCATATTATAAAGTGCAAATCTGCTACCAACTTACCTTTTGGTGTAAACGTCCCCCTTCTTTATCCAGAAATTGAAAAATAAATGGATATTATAGTTAAAGAGGATGTTAAAATTGTATTTACTTCAGCTGGTAACCCTAAAA
>CAYGUN010000273.1:0-3687 GCA_964353025.1 uncultured Bacteriovoracaceae bacterium | reverse complement strand
TTCAACACAAGTTGTTCAAGAATTAGGTCGTGAACCAACTCCTGAAGAAATTGCTGAAAAAATGGATATGTCTGTTGATAAAGTCAAAAAGGTTTTCAAAATTTCAAAAGAACCTATATCTTTAGAAACTCCAATTGGAGAAGAGGAAGACAGCTCTCTTGGTGACTTTATTGAAGATAAGAAAATTATCTCTCCAGCAGATGCCGTAACAAGTATCACCTTATCCGAGCAAACTAGAGCAATTCTCTCAACTCTTACTCCAAGAGAGGAGAAAGTTCTAAGAATGAGATTTGGAATTGGAGAGAAATCAGACCACACTCTTGAGGAAGTTGGACAGGATTTCTTTGTCACTCGTGAGCGTATTCGTCAAATCGAAGCTAAGGCACTTAGGAAATTAAGACACCCTAGTCGTGCAAAGCTTTTAAAGTCGTATATTGATAATTAAATGATTACCTAAATAAAGTTAGATTAGCTTATCTAGCATAGAAAAAAGGCTTCCAGTTGGAAGCCTTTTTTTGCTGAAGCTTCTGAATAACTTCGTATTTTAGAAGAATAAAAGAAAGTTTGCTTTCCCCCTTAAGGGAATGGATAAAATCGTTTATAATATTACCTTTAGCTGAAAACATGTGAGAAACGCGGATGGTGCTTATAGCACAAGAATTATTAGAGAAAGTGAGGGCCTTTTTTCCGGCCCAGCAGATACCGAAAGCTAAGTCTATTGTTGAAAGCTCGCAGATTAGTATCTCATTCCAAAAAGGAGATTCTGATAGGTTCTTTACTATTTCAGGACTTATTTTAACCAATCCGAAGCATGAAACCAGGATGAGTTTTAAAAAAGAACCATTTAAACTCACCAGTAGCTGTAATTGCAATGTCTGGAACACTGAAACTCATTGCCAACATGTCAGCGCACTCTTTCTTAATTTCCTACTACTAGAGCACCTCGGAATTGAAGGAAGACAAGCTCAGCATATGTCTCTTATTAATCAGGGGGTCCATCCTGAAGAATTCGGAAAGCTTCTTTGGGGAGCAAATCGCCTACCCGGTGCAAACCAAAATAGTACATATTCATCCTTGCAATATGTGCTCACAAGCAAAAAAGTTATCAACTTTCCTCTACCAAAAGATTTCAAGCTCAAGCTTGCTCTTATTTTACATCCGGCCAATAAATTCCCGGAGTATGAGCTGCTTTACAATGCCGAACAGAAAATAGTGGCAAAATTCGCTTTTATTGATAGCGAGGGAAACCTCAACCATAAAATCTCTCTTTTTGAATACCTCTATCTCTTTAACTGGGATACAGGAGAAGCTTATCATCAGCCTGCCCTACTTAAGACTTTGGTAAGATCATTAAAAGGCAAAGAATTAGACTATAGTTTTAATGATTATATACGACTTACAAAAAAACTTAGGGATGAAGGTGTCATTGAAATTTACGATGAAGAAACACCTATTGCAAGCTATGAGCCTGTTGATTTAAAGCTACGCTTTAGAATTGATAAAAGTAAAAAGAAAAACTACCTACGATTCGGTATTGAAACTTATGACCCTCAAGACCGAAAGATTACTCCTCCTGAGTTCTTTTCTCTCCTTGTGTATGACAATGGAACACTTAGTAGTTTTAGAACTAAAAATGATGCTGAAGAATTTATCCGCTCTCTGCTTGACTCTATCGATTCAAAAATAAGCCACTATAAGAAATTTACTTATGGCAGTGAAAAAAGAAATTATCTTGCCAGTTGGATTGATTTTATTCTCGAGGAAGATCAAATTGAACTCTTTGACAATGAAGCGAAGGTTCGACTCATTCTCAAGTCAGACTTGGCCCGAAAAGTTATCAAATCAGTATTCCTCTATTTTGGAACCAACTCTTTTCGATTTTCTCGTATTAATCATGCTGAAAAGTTAATTGTCTATGATATTTTAAAGTCAAGTCTCTTCGAAGGAATTGCAAATTTCTACCATGCTATTAAAGAGTATGACTTAGAAATATTTTACAATGATTTCCAAGTGAAAAACTGGTCATCCTCCATTCAGTTTGAGCGTTCTCAATCCAACCTTGATTGGTTTGAACTTTCCATGTCTGTGACGGATGAAGATTTAGATATTATAAAGAAAGCTGATATTAGCGATAATTTTCTTATTTCAAAAAACCGCTTAGTAATTCTTGATCAAGACCAAAAGAAAGTTTTGAAATTCATGAAAAAGTACACCAAATTTGAAGCAACTGCCGATGGTGAAAGCTCTACTGGTGCAAAAAGATTTAAACTCAACTTTAACCGTGCTCGAATTTTTGAACTCTTTGAACTTAAAAAACTAGGTATTGATGGGGCCCTAACCGATGATGAGATTGAGCTTTGCAATAAACTTTTAAGCTTTGATAGTGTTCCTAAGTATCCACTTCCTATGAACTTTGTCTCTATTGCACGTGATTATCAAGTGGAGGGATACCATTGGCTCAGGTTTCTATTTGAAAATAAATTTGGTGCATGTCTCGCCGATGATATGGGACTTGGGAAAACATTACAAACTATCATGTTTATTCAAAGCATCCTTGATACCGTAGAGAGAGTCCTCATAATCTGCCCTGTTTCTATTCTTATGAACTGGGAAAATGAGATCAAGAAATTCTCTAAGATGGAAGTAAACGTCTATTACGGAGAAGGTCGCCAACTTGATGATAAAAAAATCATTATTACCAGCTATGGTGTTATGAAAAAAGAATCTATTGATGAATTAAATGCCATTAATTTTGATATTGTTATTTTTGATGAAGTTCAACAATTAAAAAACATTAAATCTCTTGGAGCAAGTGCCGCGAGAAGCCTCAATAGCAAGTTTCGAATTTGCTTAACAGGTACTCCTGTTGAAAATGACCTCTCTGAATTTTATAATATCATGGACCTTGCTGTTCCTGGTGTTTGGGGAGAGCTAGGTTTCATTCGCTCAAGCTCAAATAAGAAGACTCGATTAATAGCCAGACAAACAGTGAAACCCTTTATCTTAAGAAGAACTAAAGAACAGGTACTACAAGAACTACCTGACAAGGTTGAACAGTATATTTACATCCCTTTTAATGATGAAGAGAAAAGTAATTATGTTAATAAATTAGTAAGCATTAAAAAGAATATGCAAGAAGTATTACCAAACCGTAGGTACGGAGAAGTATTAAAAAACCTACTTGAACTAAGACAATTATGCCTATGGCAAAAAATGGGCAAGAAGATGATTTCTTCTAAAATAGATTTTCTCCTAGAAAACTTGCCTCAAATTTTTGAAGAAAATCATAAGGCCATTGTTTTCTCACAGTTTACGACTTACTTGGATTTAATTCAAAATGAAATTCAAGCCAGAGGTTGGTCTTTCTCAAGAATTGATGGTTCTCAAAATATGAAAAAACGCCATCAAGAAGTTCAAGAGTTTCAAGAAGGTGAATCAAAAGTCTTTCTTATTTCACTAAAAGCTGGAGGATTTGGACTTAACTTAACCGCTGCCAGTTATATCTTTCTTATGGATCCCTGGTGGAATCCAGCTGTTGAAAATCAAGCAATTGATAGGGCCCACCGAATTGGCCAAGAGAATAAACTAACTGTTTATAGACCTATTATTAAAGACTCTGTTGAAGAAAAAGTTTTAGTACTACAAAATAATAAAAAGGAATTATTCAAAGACCTTATGGCCGAAGAT
>CAYGUN010000272.1:0-3705 GCA_964353025.1 uncultured Bacteriovoracaceae bacterium | reverse complement strand
AATGGCGGCGACTTTCATTAAGCTATACGCCACATAGCTATCACATTTCCCAGCTTGAAGATATATAATGGCGTAAGAGCCCAGGGCCATATTCAACCCTGCAACAATTGCAGATGAAGCCACACTCTCTTTATGAGCATCAAGCCCCGATTCTTGTAGGGATTGAACAGCTGCATTTTTGTGGCATTGGTCACGTTCTCCTTCTGGCAGATTCGCGCAGTTTAGTGTATCACGATTGGCTTCAGCGACGGAGTCATCAACTTTGCACATTTCGCCATTCCAATGCTCTCCAGGCGAGCAATCTTGGGCCCAGGAGATAGGTGAGAGCACCATAGAAAACATCAATGAATGGACGAGTAAAAATCTTAATAAATTCATATACCTACTTATCGTCAGATTCCTCGATTTGCGTGAGGATTTCTTATGCTTTATTATAAGTGCTCTTTAGGGCCAGGTGAGAGTAAAAATTCAAGTACTTTTGCCAATGAATAGTATAACTTACTGTAAATAAAGAGGTTTTATGGAGGCAGATATATTGGTTAAGAAAAGTTATCAGGGGATAAAATGACCAATAAAATGAGGCAGTTTTTGTTTCTGTTCCTAGCTTTTGGCTATGTCCATGCCTTCGAACTTAGGACAGGAGACATCATTCTTCAGCCACTTTCCTGCCATGCATGCTGGCTGATTGAGCAGGAAGAAGGCGGTCCTTACTCTCATATGGGAGTGGTGATGAATATTGAAGGAACGAGCTATGTGGCCGAGGCCTTACATGGTGTGGAATTAACTCCTTTGGCCGATTTCATAAAAAGGCCAACCCAAAAAAGACTCCACTTAGTCATTCGTCATCTTGAGTTGGAGTATTTGGCAGACTTTTATCCTTCAAGTTTTTTGGATTTAGAAAGTAATCTCATTTTTGATTTCTCTCAAAACTATTTTGGAATGCCCTATGATCATGAATTTCTTTGGGATAACCAGGATGAGTATGGCCGACAAAAATTCTACTGCTCGGAGATGATTACCAAGCTCATGAACCCTTATCTCGTTAATAAAGTGTTAACAAAGAAAATGCATTTTCACTATAATCGCGATTATTGGTTTCAATACTTTCATGGTAATATACCGGATGGATTACCAGGAAATTCTCCCATGGATTATTACAACTCAGGCTATTTTAAAGCTGTAGGATGGATAGATAATGCAGGCCACTTTTTCGATTGAAAAAAAAACTCTTCCCTTAAAATACCCTTGGGCCATATCCCGTGGAAGTTCTACTGAAAAAGAGAATTTCTTTGTTAAAATGACAGTTGGAAAATTGACAGGCACAGGTGAGGTTGCCCCTAATACTCGCTACAACGAAACTCCTGATAAAATTTTGAGTGAATTTAAAAACTTTCAATCAATTTATAATGGAGAAGATTTTAGTTTTGAAGAATTTGCTGCCTTCTTATCAACGATGGAGCTTTCAAACTCTCTGCGTTTTGGAATTGAAAGTGCTTTTATTCATTGCCATTTAAAAATAGATAGGAAACCTGTTTATGCTCATTTTGGTTTAGATAAACCTGTTGGAGTGAAAACATCATTTTCTATTCCTATAATGGATGAGTCTAAAATTGAAAAATTTGTTTCATCGTTAGCTCGTTACAAGACACTTAAAATAAAAGTTGATTCAAAAAACGCTTTAGATGTTGTGAATCAAATCACAAGCTTAACTGATCAAGCATTAAGAATTGATGCCAATGAAGCCTTTACTAATTACGACGAATTGATGAACTTTTTAAGTCAAATAAAAGACAAGAATATTGAATTGATTGAACAGCCCTTTCCATCATCAATGTTGGATGAGTATAAGAGACTAAAAAAAGAATCTCCTTTTGATATTTTTGCAGATGAGTCGATTATTGAGAACGTAAACTTCTCGCTATTAAAAGAGCAGTTTCATGGAGTGAATGTGAAATTGATGAAGGCTGGCGGTTATGTGAATGCCATTCGTTTATTAAAGCAGGCAAAAGAAAATTCAATGAAGACAATGCTTGGGTGCATGATTGAATCGACCCATGGGATTTATTGTGCCATGGAGATATCAAGCCTTGCTCAGTATCATGATCTAGATGGATTTTTGCATCTAAGTTCAGATCCCTTTAATTGTGTGGAAGAAAAATTTGGCCAGTTATATCAATTAAGGGCCAACTTTCGCTGACCCTTAATTTTTAAGAATAATTTTTAGTGGTCGTGACCGTGTCCGTCTGGGCCATGAGCATGCCCATGAGAGAGTTCTTCTGCAGTTGCTTCACGAGTATTTACGAGTTCAACATTGAAAAATAAATCAACGCCTGCCAGAGGGTGATTTCCATCCATTGTTACTTTTTCACCTTCAATAGCTCTCACTTCAAAAGGAGGAGAATGTGGGTCTTCGCTTAATTGGAATAAATCTCCCACTTTTAAGCTTGCTCCATTTTCTGGAAATTGTGCTTTTTCAACTTGGATCACAAGATTGTCTTGTCTTTGTCCATAGGCATCATCACTTTTCACTGAGACATCTGCTTTGTCCCCTGGGTTCATTCCCACTAGTTCTTTTTCAAGACCAGGAATAATCTGTCCAGTTCCTTCTAGAAAATAAAGAGGGTCTTTGTTTTCAGACGAATCAATTAAATTTCCGCTTCCATCTTTTAGTGTGTAATGAAAGCCAATTACTTTTTTACTCATAATAAAATCCTTTAGTTTAATTTCTTAACAGCGCAGACACACATATCTTTGCCTTCTATTATGTTCATCGCTTCTTCTAAGTTTAAAGCATTAATCTTTTGTGCAACTTTTTCAAAGGACTCTCTTGAAGTATCAAAGCGATCTTTGATATCAATTTGAAAGCTCTTGCTAAACTCCAGCCAGAATTTTTCTTCTACTGCAGCAATTGCTAGATAATGATTATCTTTGGTCTTGTACAAACAGTAGCATGGAAAAGCTCCATTATGAAGGAATTTGACGCGCTTTTTTTCGCGTAATTTCTCAGACCAAATCGGCCGACACATCATTTCTGCAGTGTCATATAAGTGAGAAGTTATTTTTGTAAATGCAGCCTGCTTTTTTGCTTTTAAAATGGCGGCAAGTAGCTCTGTTGCTAATTGTTGTCCAAAAAACATACCCGAAATTGGAAGAAAGGGAGGATTTACAATATCTTCATTTTTATCTTGAACATATAAAGAGAGCATATCGGTAAGTGCCATTGCATTTATGTCATGCATTGATTGTTGGTGCTTGGTCGATGCTCCCATTTCAATGACGGCTAAATCAGGCTTTATTTTTTTTAGATCTTCATCAGTTAATTGCAAAAAACTTCTCACCTTTGGAGGCAAGGCCATCATGATGCCATCTGCTTGCTTAACTAAATCATGAACTTTAACAATGGATGCTTCATCTTTAAAAGGCAGGCGAAGCAGATTTTTTTGGTCATTAAGATGCTCGTACCAATCAACAAAACTTTCATCAAATTGAGCAAACGGGCCAACTAAAAAAGAATCTTTGAAAACTTCATCTTCAACTTTATAAACGGTTGCTCCCAGGTGGCCCAAAATATTCATTCCAAGTGGACCTGGTAAGCGGTGAGAAAAATCAAGTATGGTAAATCCTTCTAAAATATTATTCATTTTTGTCCTCCACCTTGAATGCCTTTTCAAACTCTTCAATTGTTTTTCCACTTAATTCACATGC
>CAYGUN010000271.1:0-3728 GCA_964353025.1 uncultured Bacteriovoracaceae bacterium | reverse complement strand
GTCCCGGTGAAAGGATCAATGAGGTGTCTGATTTCAACCTTAGCAACAGGCTCTTCACCATCACCACCAATTCCACCAGAGCCAGGAATAGAACAATCCTCACCGGCAACACAGTTTTTAAGACTATCTGATTTATCTTTACGAGTCGGCGTTTGCGAAACACAGCTCACAAGAAAAACAAAAATAAGAAGCCTTGAAAGTAAAATCATTCTCATCCTAATTGCTTATCGTCAAAACCGGGGTCAAGCTTGACCTGATATTCATGACTTAGTTTATTTTAAGGCCTATTCATGAGTGAAAGAGAATGTCTTTGTAAATCACTGATATTACGAATAATTTAGGAGAATTCTAAGAGATGGCCGCCTAGTAAAATTGGCGCTTTCCAACGTGCTTTTTTCAGAGATCCATTACAGAATAACCACTGCAACCAACAAAGGTATAACCGATGAAAACTCTCTTTCTTTTAACTCTTGTTTCTCTTCCACTTATGGCCGCCAATATTCAGCTAGGTATTGCCCCATTTGAAGTAAAAGGCGGGCTCACTAAAGACAAACTTGAGTCTCAAATTGAAGGAACTTTCAAACAGGCCAAAAAGAAAAAAATTCAAGTCCTACTACTACCTGAACTTATCACTTTTTCTCTCTTGTCCCTTGAACCAAAAAATGAGCAAGTGGCCATGGAACTTGAAGCAGTTGCCAGTTATCAAAAACGCTATGAAAAATTTCTTAAGAAGATGTCACTTAAATATCAAATTGTTCTTATTGGGGCCTCGACTATTGTCAAAGAAAGTGATGAACTTCGAAATAGGGCCTATATAACAGGTATGAATGGGGAACTTTCTTTTCAAGATAAAATTTATCCGACTCCTTGGGAAGTGAAATACAATTTTAAAGGAAAAAATAAAATTCATACCTTTGAAATTCTAGGAGCAAAGGCCGTAATTCTTATTTGTCATGACTCTGAATTTCCAGATATTAGTAATGAACTTAAAAAATTTAAACCGGAGATTATCTTTGTCCCCTCTATGACGGATGACATTCTGGGCTTTAATCGAGTTTCCATCACTTCACAAGCGAGGGCCATTGAACATATGAGTTATGTGGCCACAGTGGGAACTTTCAATCGTGATAAAAAGGCCCCATGGCATTCTTATTATGGCAATGCTGCTCTCTATACTCCTCAAAATAAATATTTCAAATGGAAGGCACAAATCACAAATCCGAACAAAGATGAAATCCTCCCTGTTCGAATCGATTTAGATTTACTTCGCAAAGCACGAGCAGACAACTCACAAGTCTATCCGGCCCGAGATATTATTACCCAAAATTATAAAGCGAATTTTTAAGCCGGTTCAAAGGTGCGCTTCTGCTTGTTCTTCTTTACGTGAGGAATGGTAAAAATTTGGTTGTGAAAACAAATATAATAGCCAGGTGGGAGAATTTTGGTACAAATAAGAGATTCGGTTACATTTTGAAAAGCATCTGAATCTTGAAACCCCAGTGGCTTCATGGCCCCCGTAAAAATAACTGGGACTGTAATTTTACTGTGATTATCCAAGCAGTATTTCCCCGTTTCAGTCATCGTATCTGTTCCATGAATCACAACAATGGGGTTACCGTATTTCTCAAAGTTTCTTATTCCCTGCAAAATAATAAGTCTATCTTGGTCATCCATTTCCAGTGAATCTTTATTCATTAAGTACTTAACATCTACATTCGTGCCTGGGAGTCTCAGCCTGGACAAAACAGTATCGCGAATAACACTTTCACGATTGCCAATAGAACCTTCTACTTCATCGTAGGTTTTTTCTATCGTGCCGCCCGTAGTCAAAATCGTAATTCTTTGTTTTCCCATACTAAGTAAGATAATTGCTTTTATCTGCCTCCGGCAACCCTTGACGTTGTTAAGATTACCCCCATATTAACATAGTAATTAAATTAAGGAGAATACAATGACTAAAAAAGGCTCAATTAAGGTTGAAACCACCGACATCTTCCCTATTATAAAAAAATGGCTCTACTCAGAGCATGACATATTTTTTCGCGAACTGATTTCCAACTCAAGTGACGCCATCACCAAAAGAAAGACCATTGCAAGAACTACGAACCTTGAAGCTCCAAAAGGTGAAATCAAAGTTTTTATTGATTCCGATAATAAAGTGATTGAAATCCGAGATAACGGAATTGGGATGACTGAAGAAGAAGTGGAAAAATATATCGCCAACCTCGCTTTTTCAGGGGCAGAAGAATTTGTGGCAAAAATGAAAGAATCAACTGAAGACGTAAAGCGTGATGATATTATCGGAAAGTTTGGTCTTGGGTTCTACTCTTCATTTATGGTCGCAGACAAAGTTGAGGTTGAAACCCTATCTTACAAAGAAGGGGCCAAGCCAACCAAGTGGGTTTGCCAAGGCGATACCGATTATGAATTTGAAACTTCACATAAGTCTGAAGTGGGGACCACTGTTAGACTTTTCATTAATAAAGAAAGCGAAGACTTCCTGCAATCTTACAAAACACGCCAAGTGATATCGCAGTATTGCGATTTCATGCCATACCCTATTGAGCTTATTGATGAAAAAGAAGTAAAAAGAATAGAAGAGGAGAACGCAAAGGCCGAAAAACCAGAAGATAAAAAACCTCTTCCTTTTGATATCGTAAATGACACCAACCCTCTTTGGAAGCAAGACCCCGCGTCTCTTACGGAACAACAATACAAAGACTTTTATAGAAAGCTTTTTCCAATGGACCCAGAGCCTCTATTTTGGTTGCACTTAAATGTGGACCACCCTTTTACTCTTCAAGGGATTTTGTATTTTCCAAAAATTAATCCAACAAAACCTATTAATGAAAACTCTATACGCTTTTACTCTAAGCAGGTTTTTGTAAGTGATAATATAAAAAGTATTATCCCTGAATTTTTAGGGCTTTTAAAAGGGGCCATCGATTCAAGTGATATCCCTCTGAATGTTTCCCGTTCTGCCCTTCAAGGAGATCCTAATATTACGAAGATCTCAAACTATATTATTAAGAAAGTGGCAGAGAGCCTTAAGAAACTCTACAAGAATGACCGCGAAAAATATGAAAAAGTTTGGGGCGATATTTCCTTATTCGTAAAATATGGATGTGTCTCAGATACTAAATTTGATGAACTTATGCGTGATAAAGTTCTTTTTAAGAACACCGACGGAAAACTCGTTACGTTCAAAGAGTATCAAGAGTCCATTCCTGAGAGCTATAAAGAAAAGCTTAAAGAAAAATATGTCTATTTTGATAAAGACACATCTGATGAGTCACTTAGAAAACAACTTCACTCAGAAGGCATCCAAGTGCTTGAAACAGAAAACTATATTGACCCTCATTTTATGCAACACGTGGAATTCAAAAAGCTCGGTGATGAGTCCATTAAGTTTACACCTGTTGATGCTGAAATAGAAAACCTTCTCTCAACTGATGTCAGCGAGAGCAGTGATAAAGTGAAAGAAATTTTTCATGCTGTTTTCAATATAAAAGAAGACGCTGGTGATGAAGAAAAATCCAATAAACTTCTGGACGTTGAAGTCAAAGGCATTAAAAACTCAAATAGTGCCGCTTACCTTAAGCAAGATCATCAGATGAAAAGATTTCAGCAGATGACTAAGGCCATGGGGCAAGATCAGTTTGCAATGCCTCTTAAGAGAACCTTGGTTATCAACCCTGAAAACCCTTTGATTCAAAATGCGCTTAAGC
>CAYGUN010000270.1:0-3765 GCA_964353025.1 uncultured Bacteriovoracaceae bacterium | reverse complement strand
AAAATCTAGATAATTATGATGAAGTCGAGCAAGCAAAGCCCAAAAGAAAATTTACTCAATTAAAAAACTTAGATGATATTAAGGACTCCTATGATCCTTATGCTGAAATAGATGAGGCCAGTAGGGCGCCAGCTTCAGCAGGAAATGCTGAGAACTCTGATCCAGGCGATGATGGAGGAGATGACAGGTATGATCCTTATTTTGGTACAGCAGCTGCGACTCAAACCGGTGGTAGTGTTGCAGACGAGTATCAGGAAGAAGATCCTTATATTGATGAATTCGATCCGGAAGACCCTAGAAAAGCAGGACCGAGCTATTGTGAAAAATACCCTTATTCTGAGCCTTGTTTAACAGCTAAAGGTGGACCGCAATTACCCAATGAACCTGTTTATCCGCCACCACCTCCTTATATTGAGCCTTGCGGAACTCTTTCCGTTCTACCAGGAGATGGGGCTTACGTCACAAATCCTTATGTCGCTATTGTGGGAAAAGATGTGGTGGAGATTTCCTATTGTTTTTCTAAAGGTGGAACTTGTGATCCGACGGGAGCTGACGGTATTGTTTATGATGGGAATTTTCAGATATCAACAACGCCTGGTTTTCAAGATAATGGATCTTTTTCTCTTTCTTTCTATGCCACTTGTGCTGAAGGTGGAACGTCCACAGTGACCGCTTCCTATGTGGTTGATGATAAAAATGTTCCTCTGTCTTATTATCAAACTCCAATTGTGCAGCAATTACAAACTCAAGAAACTCATCAATTGCTAACCACCACTTCAACGGCATTTGGAGTTTTAGGCTACAACCACTTTACTTATAATGTGGGAGGCTATGACCCTTCTGCTGAAAATTGCACTGACCTTTCTGAAAACTTAGGCTTTGATGTTTCTACTCATGGGATGCGAACTATTGCCAGTGTGGATATCACTGATACGGCCCTTTTGACTCCAACCGATTATATTTCAGTACCACTTAATTTTTATGCTAATCCACTTATTACTTATGGAGATAATTGGTTAGTGAGTTTCATGCAGTTTGTGGATGCAGGAGGGACGGCCAAATATGGATGTCTGAGTAACCGAGTTGTGTTGAAAGATTTTACCTATATGGGAATGATGATAACTGACAATTATCAAACACCTCCAGTTGGTGGAGTCCATTTATTTCAAGGACAAATTCAAAATTTTGGCCACTTCGGTGGGGCCGCTCCTTCTGGTCCTGGAGTTGGTCGTTTGGGAAATAGTCAACTTGAGACGGACTTGGTTAATATTATTAATTAAGACAATTTTTTACTTGTAAACTCATCTTGTACTTTCTTCCTTCTTAATCACTTGTTGAATAGTTTCCAATAAAAAAGGGTCGTTCTTATCTACGATGGCCACAAATGTCTGGTGATAGATAGTATTTAAACGAATAAGAGTATTTTGAGTACTCAAAAGAATGAAAGGAATTTGGATACCTTTTTTTTCAAGTTTATTAATAGTGTTGAGTTTTTCATAGTCAAGCAAGAGGTAATCAAAGGCAAAGTTCTTTGTTTCGAAGCATTGCTTGGAGGAATTAAAAGAAGAGGTCTCAAAGAGATGCGAATCAAGTTGAGAGAGAGTATTAAAAGTTTTTTTATCACTTATAATGGCCAAATTCAAAATGACTCCTTTTTCGTTATCACTAAGTTATAATGCCCCTCTATCGAAATGGGGGGTTGGTGTTTTTTTTCATGGACAGAAGAGAAGATAAGCTCATCAACGGAGAGGTTAAAATATTGGGAGAGTTTTCTAAGGGCCATAATACTTTGAGGAAATGAGCCATTAAGATAATTGTGCAGAGTACTTTTATTCATTCCAATGATATTGGCCAAAGTATTAAGCTTGATATTATTTTCTTTCATGAGATTTTTTAAATTTTGGGATAAAAAAATATCTTTTTCTTTCATAGGGAAATTCTCTCTTATTTCAATCACATTTCTAGCAAGATTCATTCTGGTCCCATAAAAATTCATTCTGGTTCCATTAGTTTTATAAAGACTATTCAAGATAAGAGCATGGGAGGTCGTTTCTAAGGGCTTAGAATAATAAGAGTAGTCGGAGTTTGTACGGAAAAGTTACGGAAAAAAAGTATTGTTTTCACTTAACATTTTATTTGTAGGTGAAAAGTTTAAGTAAACTTAACTTCGAGGAAAGGGAGGAAATGAAGAAGGAAAATTTGTGAATTGGTGTTCATTTTTTATGCGGATTTGTTCAAAAAATTGAACAGGTACCTGTACTTGGTATAGCTTTGATTGAGTTTTGAAAGCTGGATGCGCATAGGGATTATTTCATTTCTGAAATATTATACTTTGAAAACCCTCTGGCCTGGCAAACTTGAGAGAGCAGTTTTTGATCCATATAATGCATATGAGTAATAGTAAGAGGTATTTGAAAGTTCTCATCAATAAGTTTTGCAATTCCTTCATCCAGAAATGAAGCACTTGCAATAATAATATCTTGAAAGTTTAGCTCTATAGCTTCATTAGACTGCAGTATTATTTGACGTAATTTTTCTCCTGCTTCGCGAGAGATATAATCATTTTTAAAATCTTTTTTTATATGAATCTTCATTTCTTCTCCAAGGGAAGTTGGGCCATACACCATGTACCAGTAAGAGGAGCTTTTGTTTTACTTATTGCTTGCCGACCTGTTTTAAAATATTTTCTTAATTGAGCATTTCGGCTAATGATAACCAATCTTCCTTCAATATTTTTTAAGATGTTAATAGTGTGGTTTAGCCCTAATCCTCCTGAGCGAGTTCTGCGTGTTCCTATGGCATATTCTAAGGATAATTTTATATAATCTTGATCATTTTCACATTGATATTTTTGCGCCATTTTTGCAGGTAAGCTAACTCCTAAATCCATCACTCCGAATTGCAATTGATCTTCATTTTTCCCTATATAAATAAAATATCTTTCAGCATTGGCATGATCCAATGCATTTTGGGTGAGTTCGTTAAGAATTAAATTGGCGTACCAAATATTTTCTTCACTAATCTCATTTTGAAATGTTTGTAGGTGATTCTGAATTTCAGGGGCCAAAGATTCTGACTTTCCTATGAGAATAGAGCTTTTAGTGAGGTTATAGTCTTCGATAAAGGGAAAATTTCTTTTTTCTTTACGTGCTAAACTCTCAAACAAATTAAGTAGAGGGTGCGCAATATGAAGATTTCTGATTTGAACGTGAGATTTGGATTCACAAAGCTTTTCACAAAGACAGGCGATAATGGCTTGGCCGGAAGGAGTTATATGTGTAACCCGCCCAAAGTCTATGATGATATTTTGAGATGAATGGAGTGCATGAAAGACTTCTAAAACAGTATCAAGTCTTGAATCTCCTATTTCTCTTGGTAATTTATATTCAAAATACTTCATATATAGTATATTTATATAATATATTAAAGAAAAATCAAGTATTTATAGTTTTATTAATTACTAATTTAGTTTAAGTATTTAATTTAATTGATATTTATTCAATACTTTATATTAGGTAAGTATATCGCCACAAATTTGATGCACTTCTTAGGATAAAGTTACCAGGAACCTTAGGAGTCTACATTTTTTAATCCAATATGTTACAAAATATGTCACATACTGGTTGGTTTCTGAGTCTTTTGTGTTACACTTTATGTCACATACTGGTGGATTTATGAATACTATTCAGCTTTATAAAGAAATAAATAGCAATTACTTTGATTATCAAAAGCTCTCTAATGTCTTATCAAAAAGTAGTCATATCA
>CAYGUN010000269.1:0-3797 GCA_964353025.1 uncultured Bacteriovoracaceae bacterium | reverse complement strand
GAACTTAGGTAATGAAAGAACAAAGTGTTGCTAAAATTTATGCAAAGTCTTTTTTGGAAATTGGAAAAGAACATGGCTTTGATGTAGCGGACGAATTAACAAAACTAACAATAGTTATTAATGAATCAAATGACTTAGAAAATGTTTTGTTTTTGGATGTCTTTGCACCAGGTGAGAAAAAGTCTGTTTTCGAAGATATTGCAGCTAAAATGGGATTAAATAAAGTTTTAACTACGGCAATTAATTTTTTAATTGAAGAAAAAAGAGTTAATATACTACCACTTATTTCTAAAGAAGTGATAGTTGTAGATGATCACTTAAAAGGCTTTTTAAGAGGAACTATTCAAGGATCTGAAGTAAGCATTCCAGCAGACATAAAAGCAAATCTTGAAAATTATATTCAAACTAAACTTGGGAAAAAACCAATACTTAATTATGAACAATCAAATAATGTAAGTGCTGGGTATAGAGTGACTGTCGAAGACATGCAACTTGATGCCTCAGTTGATAATCAACTAGAAAGATTTAAAGAATCATTAATAAGTGAATAAAGGAATTAATCAATGAGTACAACAAGCTTAAGACCAGAAGAAATTACAGGAATCATCAAAGACAGAATCGCAAATTTTGAATCTCGTCTAGATGTAAATGAAATTGGTACTGTTTTAACAATCGGTGATGGTGTTGCCAGAGTTTTCGGACTTAAGAATGTTATGGCAGGCGAACTTGTCGAATTTGCAGATGGGACGAAAGGCATGGTTCTTAACCTCGAAACAAACAACGTAGGTATTGTTGTTCTTGGTGAGGGACGAGGGATTATTGAAGGCTCAACTGTTAAAAGAACAGAAAAAATTGTTGAAGTTCCTGTTGGCGATGGATTACTTGGACGTGTTGTAAATGCAATCGGTGAGCCTTTAGATGGAAAGGGAGAAATCAAGTTTTCAGAAATGAGAAAAATTGAAATTAAAGCTCCTGGAATTATTAAAAGAAAGCCGGTTCACGAGCCGATGCAAACAGGCTTGAAAGCTATCGATGCGATGATTCCAATTGGCCGTGGTCAGCGTGAGCTTATTATTGGTGATAGAAAAACAGGTAAGACAGCTGTTGCGATTGATACGATTATTAATCAAAAAGGCAAAGATGTTGTTTGTGTTTATGTGGCCATTGGACAAAAGCAATCAACAGTAAGACAAGTATATAGAAAACTAGAAGAAGCAGGTGCTCTTGATTATACAATCATTGTTTCTGCTTCTGCTTCTCAAACAGCCCCTCTTCAATACCTTGCTCCTTATACAGGTTGTACTTTTGGAGAATTTTATAGAGATAATGGGAAGCATGCTCTTGTTGTTTATGATGATTTAACAAAACAAGCTCAAGCCTATCGTCAGTTATCACTTCTGCTTAGACGCCCACCAGGACGTGAAGCATTCCCAGGGGATGTTTTCTATACTCACTCAAGACTACTTGAAAGAGCTGCTAAAATGAGCGACGAGGCGGGAGCTGGTTCATTGA
The DNA here is from genome assembly GCA_964353025.1 of uncultured Bacteriovoracaceae bacterium. Classification (GTDB taxonomy): domain Bacteria; phylum Bdellovibrionota; class Bacteriovoracia; order Bacteriovoracales; family Bacteriovoracaceae; genus CALFYV01. The sequence goes on along the minus strand of CAYGUN010000269.1, from coordinate 2,285 downwards.
CAGCACTTCCAGTCATTGAAACTCAAGAAGGCGATGTTTCAGCTTATATTCCAACTAACGTAATCTCAATTACTGATGGCCAAATTTATCTTGAATCGGATCTTTTTAACTCTGGTGTTCGCCCAGCTGTTAACGTTGGTCTTTCTGTATCAAGAGTTGGTGGAGCGGCCCAGATTAAAGCAATGAAAAAAGTTGCGGGAACACTTAGACTTGATCTTGCTCAATTTAGAGAGCTACAGGCTTTCTCACAATTTGGTTCAGACTTAGATGAAACAACCCAAAGACAGTTAGCACGTGGTGAAAGACTAGTTGAACTTCTTAAGCAAGGCCAGTATCAACCATTGGATGTAATTAGCCAGGTTGTGACTCTTTTTGCTGGAACAAAGGGATTATTTGACTCTATACCTGTTGATAAAATTAAGAATGCTGAAAGTGACTTAGTTGATTTTCTTAATGCAAGACAATCAGATTTAATGAACTCTATCAGAAGCGAACAAGCTATTTCTGATGATAATGCAGCAAAATTAACAGCAGCGATTAAAGAATTTGTTGAGACTAAGAAATATTAATCGAAGGTAAGTAATGGCCAATATTAAAGATTTAAAAAAGAAAATTAAAAGTACCAAGAGTACTCTTAAGACTACTATGGCCATGAAGCTTGTTTCTGCTGCTAAGCTTGCAAAAGCTCAGGAGAGAATTACTAATCTTAAGCCTTATGCAAAAGAGCTTGAAGGAACAATTAAAACTGTATCAGCTCTTGCAACAAACTACTCTCATACTTTTTTAAAAGAAAATGAAGATAATAAACAGGCTTATTTACTAGTGATTTCTGCAGATAAAGGTCTTTGTGGCGGTTATAACAGTGGTCTTGCTAAAAAAGTAAAACTTTTTATTGCTGAGAATCCCAATACGAGTTTTAAAATATTCTATATTGGTAAAAAAGTAAGAGATCTTATTCAAGATGATTACAACTCAGATAAAACTTTTACTTTTGCTAAAAACGAAGCGAGCTTTGATGAAATCAGAAAAGTCGCAGATGAACTCTCTCTTGCTTTTTCACAAGGTGAAGTAGGTAAAGTTTATGTGGCCTATAATGTTTTTAACTCTGCCATAAGTTTTACTCCGACAGTAAATAAAGTTCTTCCAATGGGTTTAAATAAAGAAGAGATAGAAACCTTGAAAGAAGAATTTCCATTTGATTTTAAATACGAGCCATCTCCTGAGAGTATTTTAAATACTCTCGTTCCAGAGGTTTATATTAACACTGTTTACACAGCACTACTTGATGCTGTAGCGGCAGAACATGGCTCACGTATGGCTGCAATGGAAAACGCGACAAAGAACTCAAAAGAAATGATTAGAAAACTAACATTAAAAATGAATAAATTAAGACAAGCAGCAATTACAACTGAATTAATTGAAGTTGTATCTGGTGCTGAGTCTTTAAATGGATAAGGAGCAATTAAGATGTCTGCAAACGGTGTAATTAGACAAGTTATGGGACCAGTTATTGATGTGGAATTCCCAGGCGGAGAACTTCCGGCCATTTATAACGCTTTAAAAATGACAAATAAAGCTATCTCGGATGAAAAGCACAACCTCGTAGTTGAAGTTGCTTCTCACCTTGGTAACAATATGGTCAGAACTATCGCAATGGATTCAACGGAAGGTTTAGCTCGTGGCCAAGAAGTTATTGATACAGGAAGACCAATTCAAGCTCCTGTTGGAAAAGAAGTTTTAGGGCGTATTATTAACGTAACCGGAGACCCTGTTGATGAAGCAGGCCCTGTTAACGCGAAAAAAACTTATGATATTCACAGAATAGCTCCTTCGTTTGAAGATCAATCAACAAGCTTGGAACCCTTCTATACTGGTATTAAGGTTATCGATCTTTTAGCTCCTTACTTAAAAGGTGGAAAGATTGGTCTTTTTGGTGGTGCTGGAGTTGGTAAAACAGTTCTGATTATGGAACTTATTAACAATATTGCTACTCAACACGGTGGTTATTCAGTATTTGCTGGTGTTGGAGAACGTACAAGAGAAGGTAATGATCTTTTTCATGAAATGACTGATTCAGGAGTTATTAAGAAAACTGCCCTGGTTTATGGTCAGATGAATGAGCCACCAGGTGCGAGAGCAAGAGTTGCACTTACTGGTCTTTCGGTTGCAGAGTATTTTAGAGATGAAGAGAATCAAGACGTTCTTTTCTTTGTTGATAATATTTTCCGTTTTACTCAAGCTGGTTCAGAGGTATCTGCACTTCTTGGACGTATTCCTTCGGCCGT
>CAYGUN010000268.1:0-3840 GCA_964353025.1 uncultured Bacteriovoracaceae bacterium | reverse complement strand
TCTGGCTCATCAAGCTCTTCTAGCAGAAGCTCTGGTTCTCCAAGTAGAACTTCGCAGTCATCTGGCAGAAGCTCTGGTAGACAATCAAGAGTTAGTACGACAAGAAGCACATCACGCACAACATACGGAACTCGCGTAGGTTCAAGCCGCACAGTAAGAACAACGGCAACTTACAGAAGACCAACTCGTGTTACTTATAATACTATCCGCTACCACTCTCCTGCACGCTATGTTTACAGACGCTATTCAAGCAATAATCGACATAATGTTTATACGAATATTCACCACCATAATGTGAGATATAACAATTACAGAGATTACTACTTCTTTGTTAACACAAATTATCGCCGCTACATCTATGTTAACTGGTTATTATGGCCGGTAAGCTATAATGCTGGGTACAGATTTATCGATAACTATCCATATTATGTCTACAATGGTTATAGACACCGTTATTCTCGTTACGACAGCTGTAACTACCAACTAGTCGACAAATATACTCACAGAGTTGCTGAGACTTGGTGGGATAGAAGCTGTAATACAGGTTATGATCTTTGTTCATATGAAAGAGATAGACTTAATTCTTACGAAAGAGAGTACCGCTATTTCTGTGCTGAAACCTATAGAGATAATCTCTTTGATTTCAAAACATACTCTTATAACTATGACGATTACTATAGTTATGATGACTTTGATTACTATGATGATGATTATGAAGATTACTACGACGATTACGACGATATGTACCCAAATTACTAATATTCAAAGGGCCTTGCAAAGGGCCCTTTTTTAATCTCTTAAAAATTTTAAAAAATAGTTATGAGTAATTTCATCTTTTAGAATATGGAAGTGATCATTATTTTTTTCAACTGCTGTATCTTCACCCTTTAAACTGGCTGTTGGTTGAGCTTTCTTAGTAACTCCCGATTCTATATGATTAAGCGTTTGAACTTCTTGTCCAAAACTCCATACAAGATGTCTCATGTCACTGGTATTCTTATTTTTAATTTCTTGCAATAAGGATGAAGACGTTGCCCCTTCTAGTCTTTGCCCCCGAATTCCATCAATACCTGCCAATGAATCATTATCATTTCTTTGATGAACACTGTATGAATTAATCAAATTAGTCGTGGCCTTCATTTCTGGCCCTAAAATATAATTCAAATTTCGATGTTTAACGGGGTCAATTGCTAAGAATGATTCTACTTTTATACCCACTTCATTAAGTTTGTTGGCCAATAAAACAGCGGCATACCCACCATAGCTATAACCCACTATTTTAATTTTTTTCCCTTGTAGTTTCATCCTCTGGGCACAGTTAAAAGCAGCTTCTGCCATATCATGCCTATAATAGACGACTTTTTTCTTATCTCTAAATTCATCTTGGGCCATATAAGGACCAACTAAGTAATCAACTATCCAGGGGTATGTTTCACTTCCCTCACCGGTGTTAAACCATTTTTGCTCTGAAGAAATTTTCCTTACTTCATCACACTCTTGTTTTAGGACTTCTTTATAGCCTTCTCTTTTGCAATAAAATTGAAGAAATTCTATATCGATATTTCTGAATGGAAAGTTTTTATATAAGACGAATTTTTTCTGGTTGTAAGCTTGAAAACCTTCAAATGCAAAGATGACTTCTTCTTTGTTAGTATTATCGGGACAATAAGGAGGGGAGTCGTTACTCACGCTTGCTGCTTTATCTAGTGCCCTACGCACACCATATTTCAATGCCTCAGCTGCAATATACTCTTCTGTTAAAAGAGTCCATTGATTGTTCGTGCTTCTATTATTCTCCCGCCTCTTAAACAAGGAATTATCCTCTCCTAGGAACTGAGGTGTTAAATCGATAACTTCCTCCATTGGTGTGGTCTGGGTAATAACAGAACATGACTTACCGTTTTCAAGAACCAATTGAGCTTGAACGTAAGTTATGATGGAAAAGAAGATGAGTAATTTCATAAGAATCTATAATGCAAATTAACGGCCAAAAAGAATGCTTAAACCATTAAAATTAAAAGGCTTTTATGACTACTCTCAGAGACATTGTCTCAAAAAACGACAATTCTTGCTTATAGACAAAACCTTCTATGTATTTTCAGAGTATTAGAGTCGTAAACTTGGCACTCATTTTGGATATACGATGATATGAGAAAAATCATTTTATTACTTTTCCTTATTAGCCTTTTTACTATTGGCCTTGAAAAGACTCCAAGAAAATCAAAGGGTTCCCATACCCAAATAAGCCAAGGCAAAATTATCCCTCGAGGAAAAATTATGCAAACTATTAGTGATTATAATAAACTAAACGAACCTCTTAATAAAAAAATTGGACTTTTATGAAGCTCTTAATCCTCACCCTGTTTATGTCAGTTAGTTTTGCTAGTACAAACCTTATGCATGGATTCGAAATCGATAAAACAGAAACTATTGATGCTGTTAAATTAAGCAGTGGAAATCATAAAGATCAAAGAGTTTATGAAGCAGAGATAACTCAGGAATTTGATCTTCCCTTTGATATTGTAAGAGAGGTTGTTGGTAGCTTTGAGGAGCGCTGTAATAGTGAATTAAAAGATAGAAGAGAGGTCATGAATAAGTCCATGCCTTGCCTTCAAGAGAATAACAGCCTCATAGAATCGATCAAAATTTCAGAGCTTAAATATATGAAAAGCGAACCTTTTAAAGTGAAAGAGTATATTTTAAGAAGAAGAATCTATAACCGAAACTACTATCATCATTATGATCTTATTACAGAGCGTGAGATTGAAATGAAAGATGGTAAGACTGTTACGATTTCTATTGATATGCTTACCAATAGAGAAGCCGCTAAATATCTAGGTGAAAAGCCTATTGCAAGAGATTCTGCTTTCATGGATATGTATGGCCTATTTACGATCAAGAAAATGGGTGAAAATAAAACAAAAGTGACTTATCGCTATTCTTCAAAAACTGACCATTGGCTATTAAATAAAAGCTATATCACATCAACTTTTTTTAGCTCTACTCGTGAAAACCTAGTCAAGCTCATGAACCAAATATCCATTCGCTCCAAAACGGTTTATAACGATAAACTAGAAGAAAAGAAAAAGACAGCTATCTCCCCTACTGTTTCGACACTCCAATAGCTTGAAGCCAGCTCTGTTGGGGCTCAAGTAGCTTACGCTCTTTCAAATCAAAAAAACCGATTGTCATTTTGGCCTCTGCTGCAATATCACCACTTGCTTTATAAATAATCTGTTCAAAAAGCATAAATTTCTTAATGACTTTTTCAACCTGAGATTCCACTTTGATTTCTTCTCTATTTTTTAATTCTTTCTTGTACTTGATATTGTAATCCAAAATAACGGGGCCTTTTTGGAGCTTAATGATTTCCTCTTGCGAATAGCCTCTTTCACTAATAATATCCCATCTAATTTCTTCTAAGATTTGTAAGTACGTGGCATGATTCACATGTCCAAAGGTATCAAGATGTTGTTCTTTAATAGTAAAGTAATTGGTAAATTTTTCGTTCACGTAAAGGTCCTTAGATTTTCTCTTCTTCTATTCTCTTCTCTTTTAAGACCTTACCATACCTTTTTGATATTTTTTTGAAAAGACCACTTGCCTCAGGAGCAATTTCAGAGGCCATACCTCTATCAACCTTCACTCCGCCTTTTGACTCTTCTTTCTTGCCAAGCAGACCGGCAAAAGGGTTTTGTGAACCAGAACTACTAGATGGTGCTCTTTGAATTCCTTTTCCACCTTTAGCGTAACCAAGACGAGATTTGCTTGAGACTAAACTATTCTTATCCTTTTCAGTATCAGCGACTCCTGGAGTATTACTTAGACTAGGAGCTCCAC
>CAYGUN010000267.1:0-3867 GCA_964353025.1 uncultured Bacteriovoracaceae bacterium | reverse complement strand
AATTAAGAATCTTCCGGATGGGGCCACCTTTGATCCTGAAACCTATACTCTTTCGTGGACACCAGGTTTTTTTGATGGAAATGATCCAAACGATCCTTCTATCAAAAGTCGTATTTACACGGTTGAGTTTTGGTTAAGAAGTAGTTTGATTAATAATGAGGCCATCTCCAAAGAAGTGAGTCTGGTTGTTTTTGATAGACCAAGGGCCATTGAAGTCAAATCATCTCCGTCAGATTCTGTCTCAGAAGGTGAGACTTTAGAGTTTGAGTTTAGTATTGAGAATCTTGATTATCCAAATGGACCTTTTAAAGTGGCCATTGATAATTTTCCTGAGAATTCTTATTTAGAGAAATTGTCGGATACTCAGTATAAATTAACTTTTAGTCCAGGGTATGACTTTGTCACTATTTACGATGGAAATAAGAATTACTCGGGAACTATTTTTGTGACAAATCCTGCTGGTCACCAAATGACTAAAAAGATAGGGGTCAACGTCTTAGATTCAAGACTTGATCCTATTATTGATACTCCTGAAACATTAACTCAAGGACTTGACTTAAGTTTTCAGGTTATTTCTCATGATCCGAATAAAGAAGTTGCACCTAAAATTACAGTGACTTCAAACTTGGGAACAAATATTGGAAATTATTCTATCGAGTATATGGAAGATAAAAAAAACTTTTCGACTGTGGCAAAAGTCACGTGGAGTGATCTCCCTCCAAGCCATAATGGAGAAACTATTTCTTTTACTATTCAGTCATGTGTAAGAAGTAGTAGTTATTCTTATGGGCAGTGTACTTATACAATAACAGACATTACATTGGTTGTAAGAGACAAGCTTCCTCCTATTATATCTCGTTCAGCATGGCCCGTAGGAGAGATGAAGTATTACTCTTTTAACAAAAGAGTAAGCTATTATATGAATATAAAAGATGCTCATAATCATAGATTGACTCCCAAGGTTGAAATTTTTCCAGAAGAGATGAGAAAATATGTTTCTTGGTCAGGCAATAGCTTAGTCATCCAAGTGGATCAGCCAGGGACTTATCAGTTTAATATCAGGGCAACCAGTGAATATAAGATTCAAGCTTCAGAGTCTTTCTTATTTGAAGTTTTTCCTGAAACCAGAAGTCCTTTTCTTTTATTTGCTGACTCAACTAGAGATTCAGAGGTTCAGTACTATAGAAGTATTTATCCAAACTTAAGTATTATGAACCCTGCGATTCAAGACATTAATGAAAGAAATATCTCTGGGCGAGACACCTTGTTACTAACTACTAGTATTATCCAAGATAAATCTGTTCACGCTAAAATGGTGGATGGTATTAAGAAGATTAAAAATATTATTATTGCTTCCCCTTTGATTGCGCAACTGCCAGAAGTTCTGCTTAAAGAAATTCGAGAAAGCTATGGTGTGACCATAAGAGGTCGCTATAGTGATTTTCCTCTGCCTGCTCTTGATACGGGCTTTATCGTAACCAGACAAGACTTTCAACGCCCTGTTGGAAATATTGGTTTAATGGGGAGTGCGAGTTCTGAATCAATGAGTCCTGCTTTATTTTCGACCGGGGTTGATACTCGTTCTTGTAAAGCTGTTATGGAATTTACTGATATAACTCGTTCTTTCAGAGAGCAGCTTGCGATTATTTGTGACAGAGATAACGGCGGAAGAATGGTGCTACTTGGAACAGAGTGGGCAGACTTTAAGGTTGGGGCAGATGACTCTGACATTGTGAAATTATGGTTAGAAAATGCTTTATCAACAGAAGTTGATATTTAATTAAGGATATTTTATGAAATTACTAATTCTTATTCTTGCTTTATGTTTTTCTGCGGTAGCAGAAGATGACTTGGCAGCAAAGCTTGATGACTTAAATATCCCATCGGACAAGGTGAATTCAGTGGTAAGTCGAGATAAGCTTTATGTAGTGAATACTCGCTATTCAAGTCTTGAAAATAGACATGAATTTACTGTCGTTGGGGCCAAAAACTTTAATGCTGAAAGCAATATTGAAACTCAGCAAGCAGGGGCTTCTTATCGCTACCACCTAAATGCAGATTGGTCTTTTGGTCTTAAGTATCTCACTTTTTCAAATGAATTAAGTGACTCAGGTAAAGCGCTTTTCAATGATAAGTCTCTTTTGCCTGATACGGATTATGCCAGTAACTCAACTGAAATCTTAGCATCTTACAATACTATCTATGGAAAACTCAGACTTTCAAAAAGTCGAATTGTTTATTTTGATCAATATATTGCTTTGGGACTTGGTCAAATTGAACTGGCCAGTGGTGCCACTCAATTATTCTCACTTGATCTTGGTCTGGCCTTTTGGCTGGGGAAAAACTTTTCTGCAAGAGTAGGCTTAAAGAATGATTTTTATCAGTCTCAACAACTTGCTCGAGTAAGAAATGTTCATAATTCCATGGGATACCTTGAGTTTGGATATCTCTTTGGAGGAAGTAGTCTATGAAAAAATGTTTGAGCCTATCTTTACTTCTTAGTTTAAGCGCTTTTGCTAATTCAGGAGCGGACTTATTAATGAAAAATGCCGCACCAACATTAGATAATGCGCCTGAATTAAAGAAAGCTAATATTCAAAACTTAGAATTCGAAGATTCTTTTCAAATTCAACTTTATAATTCGTGGAAATCTTTAGGTGAGTCCACATATGAGTTGAATACTTGGATGAATAATATTTTTAGTAAAGATTATCGCAAGGCCTCACATTTAATCTCTGTAATGAAAGAGAAGACTCCTGAAAAATTCCATGCCTTGGTGGATTCGTCTTCCTTATACCTATATTGGAAAATGGGTCTTAATCAAACTTTCTTTAATAATTGGCTAAAAGCTGCAGCTGAAGATAATTTTCTTGCCACTTCACTTGGAGTTGCCCTCGAGCATATTATTTCTGATAAGAATCCATCATCATGGTTTATTGAAAACGCCATTGTTATTGGCCCGAATCAAAAACTACAGTTGGAAAAAATTGCCAATCAAAATTCATTGTTTAATAACTCGGCCCAAGCATGGAATGCGCTTAGAAGTGGAAGTGCTGCACTTACTCAACTGAGTAAACTTCCAGAGGGAGACCCTCTGAGATTTCAATTGGCAAAAACAATTGTTGTAGACTATGGACGTCAAGGAAAGCTTTCTGCAGCGGCAGGAATTTTAAAAGAAGTTTTTGAACCAAAGCTTATGACATCAACTGATACGGAAAAAGTAGTTGATTATTATATGCTTTTGGCCCGATTACTTTATCAAGCAGGGGCATTAGATGCATCGGCAGACTATTATTCAAAAGTTCCAGACAACTCGAGAAATTATCTACAGGCCAAAGTTGAAAAACTTTGGATCTCACTTCGAAAAGCAGATATGCCTAAGCTAAAAGGAGACCTACAGTCTCTTAGTTTAGATTTATTTGAAGATAAGTTTTTACCAGAAATTTATTTAGTTAGTTCCATCTCTCACTTAAAATTATGCCAATTTGAGGATGTAAAAAAATCTTTTGATAATTATGTTTCTATTAATAAAAGATGGTCTCAAAAAATTGAAGAGAATATAAAGTCTGAAGAGCCTGAAGAAATTAAAGCCGAGGATTTTTATCTAGCAACAGTTAAAAATGCTATTTCAAAACTAGAACAAGAAAAACAAGAACTTAATACTCTCGCTCGTGAAAGTCTTGAGGCGGTTGTTCCTGCCATTGGAGAACAAAAACATTGGCTTACAAATAGTATGCAAATTTCATCAATGGCCGGACAAATGAATAAGGCCAAAACCATGGAGCTTAGAAAAAGATGGTTCAATAGAAAGAAGATTCTTGAAAGCTCAATTAGAAAGATGAGGTTTGTGAAGGTTGAGTTCATTTC
>CAYGUN010000266.1:0-3871 GCA_964353025.1 uncultured Bacteriovoracaceae bacterium | reverse complement strand
AAGTTGTGAATGACAGTAGGGACTTGGTCTGTGTCCACATCAAGCTTCTGGCCATCCTGAGTATAGTCAACCAGCTTAAGCTCATCGCCTTCGATTTTATAAGTAGCATTGGCCTTAAGCTTATCGATATCAACTACAACTGACGATTGGCCCGCTTCTTTCATTTTCACAATAATGAACTTAAACTGCTCAGGCGAGAGGTTAAGTTCGCCGTTATCATTAACGGCCTCAGTGGGAACTTCTACTTTTACACCACTGGCGTTACTTGAATCTACATTAATCTTTGAATCATAAAACTGTTGGCTAGCAACTCGCATCTGAATATTAAGCTCATTCTGGCCTTCAACAAATTGTTGGTCAGATATTGTTGTTGGAGCATTTCCACTAATTCCAGCTGAACCACCAGAACCTCCAGCGTATGCCAAGTTGCTATTAATGCCGCCAGTTGTTCCTGCTGTATTATTGGAGACAGTGCGGTTTGAATTGGTATTACTGAAAGTATTGCCCGCAACTTCTACATTGCTTTCATTGTCTGAACTAACCGCTTGATTTACATTGTTGGCCAAATGCTGAGCTTGATTTAATGCTTTATTTTGTTCTTTTTTAAGATCTTTCATTTGTTGTGCAATTTCATCTTTCTCAGATTGCAATTGTGCGATTTCACTTGCACCTTTTAAGGCATCTAACTCTTTTTGGGCATTTGCGATTTGATTTCTTAAGTTTTCAAGCTCCGCATTGACCTCAGGCTTGTTAGTAATCTTATCCGAACTATTCACCTTATTACTTAGATCATTAAACTCTTTGTCGAATTGGCCGCTGAAAGTATTTGCACTTGCTGCTAACCCTGGGTTGAAAGTAGGGTTGTTAGTGGCGGGTTTATTGAATTTACTAGCTGTGTTCATATTCGTGGCTGTCTCCACTGAAGATGAACTGTTATTTCTTGAAGTAGTGCTACTAAATGAAGCAGGACTTCTGCCTGGGTTACTATTTATTAATGCATTTGCTGAAGAAAGAGAATACCCCCCTCCATCGTTCTTCGCTACTTGCTCGATAGGTAATCCTTCAGTTCCACTTTTTGCTTCATTTAGGTCATGAAACATCTTATTTAATACTTTTTGGTTTTTTCCATTGTTAAAAAAAGGTGATGTATTTGCAATAAGCGACTTTGAACGTTCTATCTCTTCTACGTTTGTGCTTGTGCTTCCACTCCGCCGTTGAGTCATACTTTGTGATTCTTCAAATTTCATAGCATTATATTTTGAAAATGTGACTCTGAAATCAGGGTTAGCACAAAACTCTTGATATTTATCAGACCTAGTTTTTCCATTCGGTTTACAAATTTTCGCCCACTGCTTAGAGAAACTTTGAACTCCCACCCGAGCTTCATCATATGCACGTCCATTAAATATATTACCATCCGGGACAGCATTGTAATAGGTGAACTGATCGGGAAGTGTCCCATAAAATTCCATCATAAAACTGCATAGGCCTCCATCGTCATTATTTAATTCATCAAAAACTTGGTCATTAGAGTTCATCTCATCGGCAAGGTTAGCTCCAGATGAAGAAGGCGAAACACTCCTAAGAGAATTAAATGCCATTACATCCGCTAGATCTCGTTCTTTCTTGTCTCTATCTCTACAGAAGACATTGGTCATATTAAAAACCTTTTCAGGGTCATTATTTGTATCTTTGGTGTACTTAGTAAGGATACTTTTAAATGATTCTTCATCATCTCCAATTTTTGTATCGACATAGGAGCAAGCAAAATTCTCCATTGATACAGACATTTGTTTACAATGATCAATTTTTTCACTCAGTATTGCATTTTGAAGTTCTTTGTATTCTTTTGATACTTCATAATCAACAATATTCCCATTAGCATCTTTAATAGGTTTAATATGCGGATTTTTACTTGGGTCAATAAGAGCTTCATAGGTAAGCTCTTCTTGATCTCCTACTAAAACATCATTAGAAAGTCCTGACGGATTACTTGATATGTAAGTCATAAAATTTTTGAAAGTTTCAGGATCTTTAACATAGGGAGCAAAAAATGGGCTAGTTAGTATTGAATCCTTCAAAGATGAACTATTATCTGGAGGGAAAGGCGTTATACCCGAAACGCCGATGCTCTTAATAATATCTTTAGGTTCACTTATTTGAGAAAGTGAATTTAGTATTATGTCTTTATTATCAATTAGAAATTTTAATCCCGCTTGATTTTTCTTTCTATTTTTCAATTGCTGAAAGCTTGCAGCATCCTTGGGTGAGAAACAAGTTAATGGATTAATGCTAGAATCACCTCTCAGCGTATAACTCACCTGATTTCGAGCAAATCCTTCACCTGTATAATTTGCACTTAAAAAGTTTTTATGAAATTCATAGAGATATTTCTCATTAAGTTCATCCATGAAGTTTCCGTTAGAACCAAACTGCTCGTTTAGTCTACTTCTCATTGCTAGTAAATTTCTTCTAGCTAGATCAGTCCCCCCGCATGGAGAAGATTGGGTAAAAACTGTAAATAGCTTGTCCGGTGCACAGTACTTTGCAATTTCTTCTTTATCAGACATAGACATAGGAGTGTCTTTAATAAAACTTGAAATTTCTCTTAGATTTTTAACTGCTGCTATATGAAATTGATCAATATATTCACCACCATACCTCTTTGCAATTTCTTCTTCAGCTTCTTTATTATTTCTTTTATATGTGCCATTTTTTTTAATGTCATTAGAGCACGCGCATAAGTGATCCGCGCTAACATGCTCAAAATTCTCTCTTACATCTAATTCAGCACAATGAGAAGACAGTATACTTGTTAGTGCCTTAATATCTTCAGTTCCGATAGGATTAAAAGGAACACCACAATGGACAAGTCCCTGCACTTCTTCTATCGTTTTTTCTTTCTTGAAAACTTTCGCCACTTTCTCTTTTGCTCTATGGAGAAAATTTCGACCACTATTATTCTGAGCATAAATAGATGCACTATTTAATAGCATTGATAAATAGAGAATAGTTGATAAAAAGCTTTTCAAAACCCCTCCCTCAAAGGATTTTAATTTGCCCGCTTAGTTAATACTGGCGGAACTCGTCCTATTAGGTATCACTTCAATTGCTTTTTTAGCTCCAAATGAAGGTTTTACAAATATAGAACGCATAGTCTTAAATCTTTCCATTATTGAGTTACTATCGTTCATTTGGCCTACAGGATTTTCTAAAGAATCATCAATGATATCTATAAAGGTTGCATCTGGTGAATTTTCATCACATGGCCTTAAAGGAACCGTTTTGTTTATATCTGCTTCATAATCACCATTTGTGTCATATAAGTTATATAGAGTATTTGTTTGGCCTGTTTTTAAAAGGTGAAAGTTAAGATAACCATCAAAAGCAACATCATCCATTGTTTCATTTGTGCAATAAATTTTGTGTCCAATTTGGTCCCACCATTCACCAGCAATTCTAAACCATTCCTTTGGAACTTCTACTGTTGTTTTTGATCCCGACTTTTTGTCTTCAATTGCTTTTTGATTAAGTCTATACGCACTCTCATGTAAGCCAGAGGATGCTAGAAGTACTGACTCAAATGGAGAAATGTTGTCTAGAGAAGAGTACATACTACTTATTTGGTCGTATTTCCTTGAAGCATACTTACACAGTAAACTTGCAACTCTTGCATCTACGTCAAGATTTCCTTTTGGTTCACATAAGACCGCCTGAGCAATCTCTCTAGAATTAGTTGTCTCCTCAACCGCTTCGCCACCTTCATTAATAACTCTTGCTTTAACTGCACAGTCACCAGCGCAATCTTTAGTCATAGCAAGGAGCTCGATAGCTTGTGTATTAGCGGCAATCAACATCACAACAAGTCCGG
>CAYGUN010000265.1:0-3894 GCA_964353025.1 uncultured Bacteriovoracaceae bacterium | reverse complement strand
TTCTTTGGAATGATGATGTTGGGTTACGCGGGAATGCACAGACGTCTTTATAACCCATTTGTTTATGATTTTATGAAAGACATGATTCCTCTTAATACTTTTGTGACGATTTCGGCCCTTATGATGGGAGCTTTCCAGTTAATCTTTGTTTATAATTATATTCATTCAATGTTTTGGGGACCTAAGGCGACAGATAATCCTTGGGAAGTTGGAACCCTTGAGTGGACGATTCCATCGCCTGCTCCTAATTATAATTTTAAAGATATTCCAATCGTTAAATGTGGACCCCATGAATTTGGTAATCCAAATCTAACAACAGGGCGTGATTTTCAATATCAGACAGAGGAATTAGTACAAGCATAATGGAAAAAGCTATTTACGGATATACAGATAAAGATAGGGCCAATCTTGCAATGACAGTGACGTTGGTTTCTTTTGCTATGCTTTTTGCAAGCCTCTTTCTTATGTATGCTGTTTATAGAGTAACCAATACTGTTTGGCCTCCCATGGGCTTTGATAAAATCCCTGTTACTCTTCCAACTTTAAGTACTATTTTTATAGCACTAAGTAGTTTTAGTTTTATAAAATTTCAAGCGAATTATGACCTAAAGGAAGAGACTAAACTTTATTATTGGTTAACTATATTTTTATCCCTGGCCTTTCTTACAACTCAGAAATTTTTGTGGAATTATTTAAATTTTACTGGTGTCTTTGTTGAGTCCGGGATTTTTGCATCCATATTGCACGCTTTTACTTGGATTCATGCCGCACACGTAGTGCTAGGGATTTTGGCCCTTCTTTTTTGTTTGCCAGCATTGAGGAAGAAAAATACTTCAATTGATTTGAGCATTCGTATTAGTAATTGTGGTAAGTTTTGGCATTTTTTAGGAATTGTATGGTTTTTTATGTATATAGGAATCTTTCTCTTTTAAGGAATGATTATGAAAAGTGAATTTTTATTATTAGTGGTTGTTTTCTTAGTTGCCTGTTCAAAAGGTGACTTTAAGGAAGGTAAAACTTTTATTGGCGATCAGCACGTAAGTGCAGATACTCTTAATTTAGGGAAGCAAGTTTATACTGAGTATTGCCTTGCTTGCCATGGGGTTAATGGAGATGGAAATGGTCCAGCTGCTAAAGGCTCAACACCTCCACCAAGAAATTTTACTCAAGGTCTTTATAAGTTTGCCTGGGTTAAAAATAGTGGGCTACCAACAGATGCAGACTTTAAACGAATCATTCAAAAAGGACTTCATGGGACGGCCATGCTTAAGTGGGATGTTTCAGAGGATCAAACTTATGCGGTTACTCAGTACCTAAAAACTTTCGCTCCTAATGTTTGGGAGAATATGGATAATGCAGTAGGTGAGCCAATTGACGTGACAAAAGATCCTTATACGATAGCGAGAAAAGAATTTGCGATTAAAAAAGGAAAAGCGGCTTACCATATTGTTGCCAATTGCCAAAGCTGTCACAGAGGATATGCGACTTTGCCTGAGTTGAAAGCTTTGGCCAAAGAGTTTGGTTATTCTGTTCCTGATGAGTTAGCAGATGATGCTTATGAGTTGAAAATTCAAGAGTCTGAATTTTATTTTCATGATGACAAAGAAAGATTGGCAAAATTTTTGCCACCTGATTTTACTTGGCATGAGCTTCGTTCGATAAATTCACTAGAAGATATTTATAGAAGATTGGTCTCAGGTATTACTGGGGCAGGAATGCCTGTTTGGCGTGATGTTATTGAAGATGATGAAATTTGGGCCATCGCCTATTATGTTCAGTATTTGCGTGAAATGAAAGATAAACCAGAAAGAAAGGCCCTTATGAGGAAGCTTGAATAGATGAATACTCAAGTCGCACGAACTGAGACATTTATTGAAAGACTTGTACTTAAAAAATCATTTTGGTTTATTTTCAGTATTTTCTTTTTTTCTTATCCGATTATTCGTTCAATGAATAGAGAGTTACCAGCGGAGCTTCCTGTTTATGGGCAACTGCCGGCTTACTCTTTAATGGATGAAAATGGGACTCCCTTTGGTTCATCTGATCTGGAAGGAAAGGTTTACATAGCAAATTTTCATTTCACAAGTTGCCCTACTCTTTGTCCAAAAATTATGGCGGAGACTCAAAAAATTCAAAAGCGAGTTAAGGGTGTCGGGCAAGCGATAGCTATTGTCTCTTATACTGTTGATCCATCTCGTGATTCATCTCAAGTTTTATTTAAAAAGGCCCGTGAAGTTCATGCGAACCCTTATGTATGGAAGTTTTTAACAGGCCCTAAAAATTCAATGCATGATCTTGTTGTTGGTGGGTTTAAAGTTCCTATGGGTGACAAAGAAGAAGTTGAAGCAGATATGTTTGATATTGCTCATACTCAAAAAATGGTTCTGGTTGATGGAAGTGGGCAAATTAGAGGCTATTATTCTCTTGATAGAGTAAGTATTGATAAACTTATGATTGATGTCGGTTTATTAATTAATCGTCGTCATATGAAATATAAAACTGACAAGGAGTCGTAAAGTGTCTGAAGTAACGCAACATCATAGTCATAAAAAATTGTATTTTACAGTTTTTGCAAGTTTGGCCATTTTAACAGTGATTGAGCTTATTATTCCTGATATGAAGCTTCCTTATGCTATTCATGCTTCTTCATTAACATTTTTAGCAATAGTGAAAGCATTTTTAGTGGCCTACTTTTTTATGCACTTAAATGAAGAAACTAAATGGCTTAAATTTATTGCCATTATCCCGGTAACAGCGGGGCTATATGCATTAATGGTTTGTATTGAAACTTTAGCAAGGTAGATAATTATGGATGAAAATACAGAAACAATTAAAACTTCAATTTTCCCTGATGATTCAATAGAGCATATTGAAAAAGAATATGCCATGCTAAACACTTGGCTTCTTTTGGGTGTGTTGGTTGTTCTTTTCTTTTTATTGAAAAAATTTATTTATATTCCAGATGAGAAAAGACACGGGAAATAGATTTATTTTCTAACGATATAGATAGTACAAGTTGTCGTAATACCTTGAGTGCTTACATCAAATGTATGAGTATCAAGTCGGTAATCTTCTTCTTCTACTTCTTGGCACAAGCTACCTTTAGCGCGACATTGCTCTCGCGTGTTTGTGACAATAGGATTAAAACTGGCCACAGGCTGGTAAGTCTTATTTATAGGTGCCTTTATAGTGACTTCCAATTTACTTGGACCGAACTCACTTTCAACTTTACTCACATTTAGTAAAACATTGCCTCTTTCATTAAGTGGCACGTCTTGTAGGATAAGTTGGTTTCCATCAAGGGTGTTTGAAGCAATTTCTCTTAAAAGAAAAGACTCACAATCAATTTGGGTTTTAACTGCTGTAGAGTCCAAATCAATGGCCATGGCCACGCTTGAAACAAGTGTTAGGCAAATTACTGAAAATATACTCAAAATTACTGTTCTATACATGGGGCTATTATATCTTGCCAGGTTTTAATCTCAATAGGAGTTGAAGTCTTTGTAGGGGGTGTAAAAAAGATAGGCGGTTTTATTTTTTTACCTGAACTCTTGAGACATCATTGTCTTTATCTAGAGCAATGAGTGAAATATTACTATTACTTCCTTCCACTAAACTCTGGTCAGCCTCTTTAAAAAAAAGCATGGCCCCTTCCATTGTAAGCAATTGCCCTTCAGCGCTATCAATGCGAATTTCTTTTATGGTAGAAGTTTTTGTTAAAAGTGTATTAGAAAAACCTCGAAAAATAAGAGTATTAGTTCCGTCACCCGCAATACAATTTAAGACCATACTATCATCATCTGTTTCCATGTGAATTTTAGGCTGTGCCAGCACTGCAACGGGTTTTTTTAATTGCAATTGAATTTCAACCATGGAGCTAAATCCTGAAAATGA
>CAYGUN010000264.1:0-3956 GCA_964353025.1 uncultured Bacteriovoracaceae bacterium | reverse complement strand
GGGGCTTTTTAATATCAGTTGAGGCCAAGGATGGATCTGATAAAGTAGAAGAATTTATAGCGGTCTTTGGATTAGGAAAAGTCTTTATTGGAATTATTGTTTTTTGGGCCTTATTCGAGCAACACGGTTCAACTTGGGTACTTCAAGGCGCTCAGATGACTCAAGAATTTATGGGGATGACAATTCTTCCCTCTCAGATGCAGGCCATGAATCCTATTATGGTTATGTGTATGATCCCACTTTTCTCTTTTGGTTTGTATCCGTTGATTGAGAAAGTTTTTAAAACAGAATTTACTCCACTTAAAAAAATGGGAACAGGGCTTTTCTTTGCTGGAACTTCTTTTCTAGCAGCTGCAGTCATTCAATATGCACTTGATTCAGGTGCCCAGATTAATATTATGTGGCAATCGGTTCAGTATTTTCTTATTACTGGTTCTGAACTTCTTGTTTCAATTACAGGGTTGGAGTTTTCATATACTCAAGCACCTCGCTCTATGAAATCAACGATCATGAGTATCTTCTTTCTGACTATTTTTTCTGGAAGTTTTTTAACCGCTATTATTGCGAAGGTAAACGTTTTTCAAGGAGGAGATTTTTATCTTTTCTTTGCGATTCTAACCTTCATCTTCATGTTAATTTTTGCATGGAATGCTAGAAACTATAAGTATAAAAACTATATGGAAGATTAAAAAAAAGGGCCTTAAAAAAAGGCCCTTTTTTTATCTATTTTTTTAATACCTATAAATCACCTTGAGGAAAATAACCATTTGAATTACTGGTTGTGGCCGTTGGATAAGTACACTCATTACCAGGGGTCACACTGTCTAGGTTTAATCGATTGACAGTATCTTCATCCCAGTCAAATCTATCTTGCAAGTTATCAATAGGTGAGTTTGTGGTCTCACTTCCCGTATTATCCATATAGGTACCTAGTGATCCACCGACGCTGCCATTACCATTGTCAATAATATCAAGATCAAATTGGGCCGAACTTAAGACCGAAAACTCAGCATCCCAGTCACGAACAATAAGTCTAATTCTTGCCATGACTTCAAGTGAGCGGTTAAGGCAATAGAAAGTATAGTGAGGAGATGTTCCTCCTTCTACTGCAAATGGATCATTTGCTTGGTAAGTACCATCTGAAAGATTCACATGGGTCGCATAGTCTTCTATCACGTCAGCATCATAGTAAGGAGCTACAACACTTGCACCACATTGCTTTGTGTAATTCGCAACATACATATTAGTTTGAAATCCTTTAGAGAAAGGAGATGCAATATCATAGGTTTGTTCAAATGTTTGATCTTCAGTATCAATTACTTCATAAGTCACGTTTTGCGTTTCAATTTGAGTGTCAGTAAAGAAGTCTCTTATCGGTCCATTAATACAGGCTTTCTTTTTTCCTCCACACTCATTTGTAGTTGGAGTTGGAGTTGTTGCAGGAGCACTACAAGTTACAGTAGTGGGATCATATGTATATTCATATGTTGTAATGGCATATTCTCCATCATCACAGTTTGGGCCAGCTGGATCAAGATCTGAGTAATCATAATCACATCTGTCTTCACTTGTACTGAGATCTCCTGGGGTAAACTTAGCAAAGGTTGCACCAGAGTCAAGTGAGTAGTAAGTACCAGCTGATACGAAATCAGCTACACCAAAATCTGCATTACATGTGGCCTGGCAGTTAGCAGGACAAGTAACTTTAACAACTTCCTTATCTGTACTTCCTGGTTGATATTGATAAAAAAAGTAAGGGAAAAATCCAACATATTCGCAATACTCAGCAGTGGCACCTATTGTAATGGAAGCTCCAGAAAGATAAAGGTCAAGCTCTTCTACTTCTAAAAAACAATCTGCTGTCTTTGGGCTCGCCGCTGAAAAAGGTCCTTCAATTGAACAACCTTCATCAGGATCACCAATTTCGTGAATATAGTAAGACATGAAAGAACTATTTGCGATATTAAGATTCATTCCCTCAACGGAGGTTGTTGTCGTTGTGCTTGAGCCTGATGAAGTATCTGCTGTTAGATCTTCAGATATCTGATCATTACAAGATACAAAAACAACAGCAATAAGTAGCGCATTGATTAATTTCATTACTTTAACCTCAGTAACTTCTCGGTATATAAAATTTCTTTTTAAAATTATTTTTAATAAAATTGAGTAGAAAAGTTAAAAAAAGACAAGACTGTTTTAGTCGGTTGGGTGAGAAGTGTAGACTTTCATGTTCAAATGAGATTTTACTGGGATTTAATGAGCTTTAAGTTAAAATAAAAGAGATGAAGAGCTTATTCTTTCTAACTTTTTTACTCGGTCTTTTGTATGGAATAAATTGCTTCGCTGACCCTCAATGGGCCATTGTGATGAATAGCAAAGCAGTTATCTATGCTGACCCTTATAGAACAAGCCCCATTGGATTTGTTCCCAAAGGTAAAAAATTTAAAGTAGGTAATGTCCCTAGAAATGATGGTTCCATGCTTCCACTAATTGTAAGTGGGCGCATAGCCTATATTGCGTTGGATGATATATCAGTGGCCCATGATCAATTCCTACTCGAACTTCCAAGTGAAAGGTATGTGAAAACAAAAAGTCGAAGGAAGCTTTATGAGAAAGATGTTTCATTCAATTTACATAATTTTAGTTCAAATTTAAAATCGGGTCAATATGATGCCAATGAAGAAGAAAAAAACACCGCATCTTTCATGGGATTAACAGTTCAAGGCATGGTAAATATTCAACCGGATTGGGCATTAGGTACGTCTTTTAGTTATGAAATGGCCTCTGAGGGGAGCCAGTCCTTGAGTGCTCTTTTTATTAACTTAGATTCTGTTTATAAGTTTTTTAATCGCTATACTTATTATCTTGGTCACATAGTTTCAGTGGGTTTTTCTCCTTATTCGCGGCTTAGTGTAGATGACAAGTTTAAGTTAACAGGTCAGGCCTTACAGGCCGGAACAGGTTTTGAATTTGGTTATTTATTTGGAGATACTGCTTTTAAAATAGGGACGTCCTACAAGCTTCAGGCCTATACCAACTTCAATGTTCCTTCCGGCTTAGAAGAATTCAGACCTGCAATCCATGGGGTTATGTTCTACACTGGACTTGCTTTTAATTATTAGTTAATTCAAGCATTTTTTTTATTTTCTGAAGATCACTTTTGCGAGAGTGACGGTCAAGAAAAGTCAGTTTATTATTTTCATCTTTGAAGTAGAGTTCAAAATACCCTTTATTTTGGAAGCCTCTTAAATCTTTCTGTCCTGATAGACGTGCCATGTTAGGGGACTCTAGGTAGTGCCTTATCTCAAACTTTTCTTGGGGATGAAGAGTGTATTCATTGCTTTTCAAAGCTATATAGAAGATTTTATGAGTAATAATAATCTTATTTCCCATGACTTTGATTTGCTTCTCATAAAAGAAAAAACCGGCCAGGATGAGTGGACATAGAATAAAAAGAGCTCCCACTGCGGTTAAGATAATTTGATCTAAACCAGTTCCATAACTTGCAAGCTTTGATAATGGCCCATAAATGGCAAGAAAGAGCAGACTTAAAATAAGTAAAATTCCTCCAGCATAAAACCAGAAAATATAAGGCAGACCGTAGGTCTTAAGGATGGCCTCGTTGGAAGTGATTTGAATTCTATCACCTTCATGTTTTTCAGTTGGAAAGATATATAAAAGTCCCATGGATTGTTTTTACTAAAAATATGCTCTTATGACTAGCTTATGTGAATGATATCAAAGATTTCCATTCTTACTCGAATAAGCTTTCGGGCCAATTTTATTTGAATTTTACTCCAATCTTTCTCTTTCTCAAGGATTTGAGAAATTCTCTCATCTTGCACTGGGTTAGAGCGTAGGATCTTTTCTCCCAAAATAATTTGGCAACGCTGGATGAATAATTGCCTTAAATCTTCTTGGTAAGAGGGGAGTTTGTTTTCAAGATCTCCTAGTTC
>CAYGUN010000263.1:0-3976 GCA_964353025.1 uncultured Bacteriovoracaceae bacterium | reverse complement strand
TAATCTTGATTGAGATACATCTTCTATTATGCTAATGGAGGAATGGACTAAGCAAGGTGGTAATGTTGCTGTTTTTCCTGAAGGGCAATTTTCTTGGGATGGAAAACCAGGACCATTTCTTCCAGGTCTTTCTCAGTTAGTAAATTACCTGAAGCTTCCCGTTGTTTGTGTGCATGTTTCAAATGGAGATAGAATAAAGCCTAAGTGGGCCAATTTTTATAGAAAAACGAGTATTGATATTACTATTCACCCTACAATTAAATTTGAAAGAGGTGATGATATAGAAAAAATGATTTCGGAGAAAATCTTTCTTAATCACAGTCAGCTCTATGAATCATCTGGAAAAAATTTAGCAAAAGGCTTAGCAAAAAACATTCGCTTTTGTCCAAACTGCTCTAGTGATAACACACTTATTGATGAAGGTGATGATTTATCATGCTCAGTGTGTAATGAAGTTTGGAAATTAGATGCCAATAACAATATTTCAGGTAAAGCTATTAACTCCATCTCAGACTTGTTTGAGTCTACTAAGCGCAACACAGAACTTGTTTGGGAGAGAGAAAAAAACATAAAAACATTAAATAAAGTGGTCCTTCTTGACATTAGTCAAAAATCTTGGGTTTTTGAATGTGCTAATATTCTTGAGTTAAATGAGAAGTCCTTAAAAATTGGAGACTTTAAACTTAACTATGATGAAATCTTGAGTTTTACTAATGAGTGGGGAGATATCATCATATTGAGAACGAGAAAGAAGAGATTAGGGATTAAACTTGACCATGACAGCAGAGCTGTAGTGGAAAATATACTAGAGAGAGTTTTTGATGTTAGAGGCAAGGGAGTTAACAACTGAGTTTGAGTATAGAGAGTATATAAGAAATTATTATCATTTTTTTGATAGCACTTTATTAGAGCTATCAATTGAGTACTTAGAAAAAGCTCACGTTGTTGGAATTTACAATTTAGAAAATAAAATGGTGGCAGGCTACACGCTTAACACATATCCTGACTTTCGTTTAGTTAAACTCGTTCCAAATCCAATGGATATTATTCCTCCTGATGAGGCCTTCTCTTGGGATAAGTGCTGTGAAATAGTTTGTATTTGGAAGAACGCTGAACTTGTTCCTCGAACCTATACTCTTAAGGTTATGTGGGCAGAAATTCTTCGTAAATTTCTTGCTACCAAAAAAGAATATGCTTTAGGATTTAGTCAGCATGAAAAGATTGATAAGTTCTATAGTGCTTTTGGGACAAGTAGTCTTTATAAAGGGACAGGGCTAAAGGGAGTTGACTCTCATCTGTTCACCTTGCCAGAAAAAAATGCTCAAAGGGCCTATTCATTTTTTAGTCAACTTTAGAGTGAAGTTCTTTTAACCAGCAATCACCCTTAGGGCTAAGAGATACATTATGTTTGATGTTATCTAAACTAGGACCCTCAATTTTGAAGTCAAAGTTCTTAATAATAAAAGAAATAATATATTTCATTTGAATCGTAGACATTGCTGCTCCGATACACTTTCTAGGGCCCGCTCCAAAGGGAAAGTAAGTAAACTTTCTTTCAAAATTAGTTTCTTTAAATCTTTCAGGGATAAATTTAAGAGCATTCTCCCAATACTTCTCACTTCGATGAATACTCCATGGACAAAACGCTATCATGTCTCCCTTTTTAAAAGTATAACCTTCAAACTTATCTTCATCTAAAGCTACTCTTGGAAAGAGTGGGATAGTAGGGTAAAGTCTTAAACTTTCTTTAATAATAAGATCGAGTAATTCACTAGAAGTGATATCCTCGAGAGTATTAATTTCTTTTCGCAGTTTTTCTATGTAGTCGGGGTTATCTCTTAATAATAAAAAAGTAAAATTAATTGAGTTTGCTGTTGTTTCATGTCCTGCGATGAAAAGAGTGAGAATATGATCTTTAATATTCTCATCTGTGAAGTTATTCTCGGCCATCCTTTTAACAACATTTTCTCTCTCAGACTCTAAGCTTTTAACCATAATTTCATTTGCAAATTTTCTAAGGCCAGCTTTCGCTCTTTTTCTTCTAATAAGATAAGGAAGTGGTAGCCAAAGTGGAGGTTTGATTAAAAGTTTTTGTTGGTGCCCGATGAAGTCGTCATAGTCACAAAACCATTGTCTTACATCATCACTATTACTAGGTAGTTTTATATCAAAAACAATACGGCATATGGTTTTCATCGTAAGTAAATTGATATCTTTTGTGAAGTTTACTTCACTTTGATCTTCCCACTTTCTTTGAAGATCACTTAACTCTTCTTTAAATATTTCAATAGTTCTTTGTTGGTGATTTCTTGTGAACTCTTGATTGAGGACTTTCCTCTCACTCTTCCATTTCTCTCCATCACTGGTAAGAAGTCCAAATCCTATTACATCATGAAAGAACTTAAATCCTTTACCTTTTTCATAGTTTGCACTGTTATCAACTAGAATATGCTTAATCAATTTAGGTTCACGCACAAAACATTTAAGAGACTCAAGGTTAAGAGCAAATACGTCTCCATGTTCTTTGTGAAATACTTCAATCTCTTTTAATAATTGTTTTTTAATGCGAAATATTCGAAGAATAAGGTCTTTAACTGGTACTAGTTTAATATTTTGTTCTTTTACCGAAGTCAATTGTTTACCCTAGCTATTAAGCAGTGTAAGCATTTTATCTCACTTTTATCTTTTTGGCCATTTCCTTAGTCAAGATGTTGCTATTTCTTCAGGAAGTAGTATTCGACCACAACTTTGACAACAAACAAGTTGATACTTTATTTCAAGGTTTTCTGCATCAGCTGGAGTTACACTAAATTTGCAATATTCACATTTTCTATTTTTCATGAAACTTAGAGGTGACTCTGCTTTTTTTAAGCGTAGGGAGTCAATTTTACTTTTAAAATTACTAGGCACTTCTTCAAGCAAAGAATCAACTCTTTCTTCTAATTTACGTTTATTCCCATTCAGCTTTTCAACTTCATCATCAACTTCTTGAGTAACTTCTTTTAAAGACTTTGTGGCACCATCAACAAAGTCCTGAGACTCCTCAATAGATTTTTCTAACTCTTCAATTTCAAGAAGCTTCTCCAAAGCTTGTTGCTCTAGTTCTTCTTTTCTTTTATTTAGAAACTCTTTCTGTCTATTAAATTCTTCAAGCTGCTTTTGTGTTGTTAGGTTCTTTTCACTTTTCTCAAGTTGCTCTAGTTCTCTCTGTATCTTATCTAGTTTTGACTCAAGATCGGCTGAACTTTGATTAGTTTCCTCAAATTTCTCTTGTATCTCTCTAAGTTCAATTTTGTTAGTTTCAAGAATGACTCCGATTCTATCAACTCTTTTAAGTTCATCAGTGATTTGACGGGATAAATCACTCAATCGTTTAATGTGTGAAGCAATTTCTCTTAATATTCTAAAATTTTCTATATTCATTTCAGTTTGCAAAAATCGTTTTTTAAGTTAGAACAGTATTATATGAAAGATAATATTACTCAAGTAAATTTGTCTGGTTTGAAAGAAGTACTTCATGCAAACTCAGAGATAAAAAACTTTTATGTCATAGATGAAAGTATTTTTGAATTATACAATGAAAAGTTGGATCTAGATTCACTTTCTTTAAAGTTTATTTTAAAAGATCCTGAAAAAAATAAAAATATGAAAACATTTGAAGAGTGTATTCATTTTTTTATCGAAAATGATATTAGACGTGATTCAAAGATTTGGGCCATAGGTGGCGGGGCCACTAGTGATCTCGCTGGCTATGTAGCAGCATCCATCTTAAGAGGAGTAGAGTGGAATATAGTTCCTACAACACTTTTAAGTATGGTAGATGCATCTGTTGGTGGAAAAGTTGGATTAAATCTTGAGCAAGGAAAGAATCTCATAGGCTCTTTTCATCAAACGGAATCAATTTACTTATGTTATGATTTTTTGGAAACTCTTGCTCGCGAAGAATATGAATCAGGCCTTGGTGAAATTGTAAAAT
>CAYGUN010000262.1:0-4018 GCA_964353025.1 uncultured Bacteriovoracaceae bacterium | reverse complement strand
GAGTCATTGAAAGGTCGGAGTCAAAATAATCAAGACCGATATTTTTTGCGTGAATAATAAGTTGATCTTTAGCCGCTGGACGGAAATTATCAGCAGGAACAAGATAGACATTTTTGTTCTGCTTATTTCTTAAAAATAACCCTAACTTACCAGTAAAGGTCGTCTTTCCCGCACCGTTAAGCCCACAAATCAAGATGGCCTTGGGCCCAGAGCTTGAATCAAGGTCAAGCTCTTCACTGGTCTCCCCCATAAGGCTTGTTAATTCATCTTGAATAATCTTTATTATTTGCTGGCCTGGATCCACCCCTCGAACAACTTTTTGTCCCAAAGACTTCTCTTTCACCTTCGCAACAAATTCTTTAACGACCTTGAAGTTAACATCTGCTTCTAATAAAGCAGAGCGAACCTGCTTAAGGGCATCTTCGATATTGGCCTCAGTAATTTTACCTTTACCTCGAATATTCCGAAATGCGTCATTGAATTTTTCACTTAACGTATCAAACATAAAAAAGCTCCCATTGTGGGAGCTAATCTATCAAAATAAAAGTGCTTAAGAAAGTCTTACTTCACGTATTTGCGTTTCCACTTTTTTAGTAGCAAGTGGAGTCTATAGTACTGTAGTCGTGACTTAAATGTAGGTCGGCCAAAAGCAAAACGTTTCGTGTAATCGAGAATATTATATCTTGGGCCATCTTTTTTAAAAAAATATTTTTCAACATCATAATCAATATACGAAGCAAGTGGCCCGAACATCTTCAGAATATCAATCGAGCCTGATATAAAAGCTGGTTGAATACAGCGATTATTTGAATTGCAATGCATCTCTGGCTTAAAGCTTTTGTGATTAATGATATCCCTTATTAAATATTTTTGTTTCTTAGAAGCAGTTAATAACATCATGTGGCTCACAATTGCATTTAAAATTGTATGCCCACTTGAGTTTGCTTGATTTATATCTATTCTTGAATCCTTTAACAGACTATCAAACATTACATCTTTCTGACTCTTTCTTTCGATGATGGCCATATAAGCAGCATAGCTCAAAGGTGTTTCTTCCCTCAGAAGTGTGGGTTTATTAATATCCAAATGGTCAAAACTCATTAAATCTTTAAAAATATTCAACCTTCTATAAATGATGGACCTATGAAGAGGAGATTGTCCCTGTTCATCATCATCTAGCAGTTTCCTCTGCTCTTCTTTGAAATACTGCTTAAAATCTTTTTCATCAAGAGTATTAATGTCATAGCCATAATCGAGAAGATACTTAAACCTATCATACTGGCCATTAATAATAGCAACGTGCAAAGGATAACTACTTCTCGAATTTACATTCAATAGCTTCTGCTCACCTAGAAATTTTAATACGTTCATACTTGAGAGTGGATGGCCTGCTGCTATTTCAACTAATGTTGTTCGCCCCTTGGCAGCTCTTAAGTATATTGGGTGCTTGATCTTATAATCATTTACATCTGCAATGGAAATTGTGTTGTACCACCTAACAAGAAGATCAAAATCGTCAATAAAAAATAAGGTATGGAAAAAATCAACATTCACATTTCGATGTTCTTCAATAAATTGCTTAAAAGAGCCACACTCTTTGTTTTCGTAACCTTTTTCATCGCAATATTTTTTAGCAATAGGAAACGTCTCTAAAAAAATAGAATAGTAATTTTTAAAGTAATGCCTAATTTGATAATCCCCCAGCACTTCTAGTTCTTTTGAATTCGAAATTCTAAAGTTTGTCTTCCACTCAATACAACCTTTCATATAAAAAAGCTTCGTCACAGGAGAAGCGTTTACAAAGTCAGGGATCTGAAATGGATTGCAATCGTAATTGGGATAATCAACGTCTTGAGCAAAACAGGTTGTAACAAAGAGTAATAGAGTAATAAGAGTCTTTTTCATTTCGAATGCACACTAACAGATTTTGCTGGATATTTGTTAAGCTCTGAATATTTTACATAACGCGTTGTTAGCTTTGGTCTTTAGCAATAAGTTTTAATAGTATCACTCTAATGGAGCTGCCATGAAATATATATTTTCAAGTATTTATCTACTTCTGCTTAGTCCCCTTTCATTTGCCCTAAATGGTGTTTACCTCGATAAAAGCGAGCATATTGACCAAGTCTGTAAAATTGTTGGCATTGATATGGTTTTTGAGAAAACGGAAGTCTTTATTGAACAGAAAATGGGACCTCATGGCCAAAATTATAACCAAGTCCATATTCTAACTCCAAAGACAATAGTGACAAAGCCAGTGACTAAGCCTCTCTGCTCGGCCACCGTCATTGGGGCCAACGCCGTTCTAACGGCAGCTCATTGCTATGAAAAACATATTACTCGCTTTATTCCCAATCCTAACGAATATGGCGCCAGCTACTCAAGAGACAAGAAAAGAAAACTTGAATGTGATAAAAATGGTCAAAATTGTGCCCCCTCTTATAATTGCATGAAACCAAACTGGGCAGAAATTCCGTATTGCTATGAGTATGGCCCAACTTATTTAGTTAAAACCAAAATTCCTCGAGTGGAACTGCATTGCCCAAATGGTGAAGTAAAAGAGCTTGAATGGGAAAGAGGATGGCCACATCCCTATTTTGACGGAACAAATCCGATATACTTTGGTACACCTCATGATGTGGCAGTACTAAAAACGACCACTCCATTTTTAATGAAACCATTGGAAGTTGTCTACGACTTATTCGAGGTGCAAAAAGTTATTAACGAATCTCCAATGTGTAAGATCTTAGGATATGGTTATAACTCAACAGGCGCTTACGGAACATTACACGCAGTAAGAATGCAACCAAATCACGTTGCATTAAACAGAGTGCAACTCACTTATGTAAGTGGGGTTAATCACGTTTTACCTGGTGACTCAGGCTCATCTGTTACGTGTAGAGATAACAGAGGAAACCATAAAGTCATAGGAGTTGTCTCTTCAACAACCCTGGCAAAGTCATTTAGTTTTTTTAGTGATTATATAAAAAGTTTTTTTGCTCTTCCGGCTGCGGGCCAAAACAAACGCTGGATTCAATTTGTTATAAACGATATAGATAATAACTTTACTCATCAATTTAATAGGCAAGATAAACATGTGGGTGTGCAGAACTTTGATGATTTAGAAGCTGCTGCTGGGCTAGAAATGTATGTTGCCAATTATAAAAAAAATAGAGAGATGCCAGGACTGATTGATGAGCTCTCAGAATGTGTGAAGATGATTCGAACTGTTTATCCAAGAAGCCATGTTAAAGGATATGAAGACTTTTTGAGTAAAATGAAAATTATTTTCTATGATGTTTTCCAGGAATATAAGCAAATGCTCAACCCTGAAACAAAAACAATCAAAATCCTTGATACAAATCTTAGTAAAAAGCAGGGACAACATGAGTACTATGACTATTACTATGAACTAAGTTTTCTTTCCGCACCAGAAGGGCCTGCTCAATTCTTTGACGTCACAGCAATGCATGGAAGATTTAATCCTGCTCTAAAAGCTCTTAAGTATGAAAATGATAGATGCTGGTTGGATGGAATGGGAAATACAGGCAATGGACATATAACTCTCCCCAAAATTGGAGAAGCTTACTTTAAGTATATGGCCAAGCATTATGCACAAAAATCTTCTTTTAGAGAAAGCGAAAAAGCAATTAAGAAAATAAAAAAACAATATGAAAAACTTATGAAAAACTTACCTGAAATGAGAGATTCATTTAGAAGTCACGCTAATCCAGATATTAGCGGTTTTACTTACAAAAAAATGTCGCAAGAGGAAAACTCTAAAAGATGGAAGAAGGATAGAAAAAGAATTTATAAGAATATGAAGAAGAGACGCCGCTAATTTTAAAAGTGTCTCTTTAAAAAGAGACTATTCTCTAGTAGAAACCAAAAACTTTCTCATTCAATAAATAAGCTCTTTCGCCTCTAATGAACCCAAGAAAGCTTTAATATCAGCAATATCTTCCTTAGAAACTTCTTCTCCTAATTGATGCTTGGCCATAATAGGAATGACTTCATC
>CAYGUN010000261.1:0-4020 GCA_964353025.1 uncultured Bacteriovoracaceae bacterium | reverse complement strand
TAAACGGACTCTATATTGCAGTTTACACATTGAACCAAGCAGATAAAATTCCATCAGGAGTTTCAGGTTCAATTATTTCAAATATACTAAGCATTGGAAAATATACTGTCCCGTTAATTATTCTTCTCGTTATTCTTGATAACTACAGAAGAAGCGCAGGCATAGATGAGTTTTTTAGAAAATATGTTTTCTCTATTATTGTCTTTGTTCCTCTTTTAGTTACCTGGGGAGATAGTGAGTTTACTTATTGGTTAGGTACTGTTCATTTATTTTCATCAATTCTCTCTATTTATGATGTTGAAGATAAAGAAGTCAAACAAATTGAAAATAATTTGCTTTATCGTCTAAAGCTTAAACCTGCTCAATTTATTATTCTCTCATTTGGAGGAATTGTTTTCACGGGGGCACTGTTGCTTGCCTTGCCAGTTTCAGCAGCTCCAGGGAAAAGCATCTCCTTTGTTGATGCACTTTTTACAGCAACGTCCGCAGTTTGCGTGACTGGATTATCAACCTTGTCACTGGTTGATACTTTTAGTCTATTTGGTCAATTAGTTGTTCTGCTGCTTATTCAGGTTGGAGGGCTAGGAATCATGACTCTCTATTCATCAATGACAATTTTATTAGGTCGCTCCATGGGAATGAAACACCAAGTAGTTATGCAGGATGTTTTAGATATTTCCAGCATGGAAGACTTAGTGACCATGATCGTGGATATTGTGAAATACACACTTATTATTGAGCTATGGGGGGGAGTCATTCTAACTATTGCCTTCTCATTTGAAGGTTATGAGTTTGGCCAATCATTATACTTTGGTTTTTTTCATAGTATTTCAGCTTTTTGTAACGCTGGATTTGCTCTTTTTAATAACTCACTTGAAAATTTTGCAACAAGCCCGCTTATTTATGGAACAATTTCAACATTGATTATTTTAGGTGGACTTGGTTTTGTTGTTTTGAAAGAGTTAAAAGTGGCGCTCATTGAGAGGAAACCCTTTGTTCTTTTCAGTTCTCACTCAAAAATTGTTCTTATCACCACAGCAATTCTTATTGCTTTGGGGACGATGGTTTTATTTTTTAGTGAGTTCTTACACTCTTTCCATGATTATTCTTTATGGGATAAATTTCAATTGGCCTTTTTCCATTCAATAACCTCAAGAACAGCAGGTTTTAATACGGTAGGGCTTAATAGTTTTCATGCCCACTCTCTCTATTTGATTAGTATTTTTATGTTTATTGGGGCCTCACCTGGTTCAACTGGAGGGGGAATTAAAACATCAACTTTTGCTATTTTAGTCCAATCTGTTCGTTCAACTTTGAGAGGGCGAGGTAATGTTGAGTTTTTTGATCGAAAAATCCCAAATGCTATTGTCGTAAGTAGTACGGCCATTATTATTATTTCACTGATGATTGTGAGCTTTTTCTTATTAGTCATGATGAAAATTGAACCAGAGCACTCGTTTATTACTTTATTTTTTGAAGTCATAAGTGCCTTTGCTACAACGGGATTAAGCTTAGGTATAACCCCTTATCTGACTAGCGTAGGCAAGTTCGTGATGGTTGCCTTAATGTTTATTGGAAGAGTAGGGCCTTTGACTCTAGCTCTAGCGATTGGGCAAAAAAGTTCAGTTGAAGGGACTCTTGAATACCCTGAGTCAAGAGTCATGATAGGATAGAAGTATATGATAGTAGCAGTAATTGGTTTAGGTACATTTGGTGCAAAGACGGCAACTCGTTTATTTGAGAAGGGTGCTGAGGTTGTTGCGATTGATAGCAATAGTGAACTAGTTGAAAAAATTAAAGATCGTGTCACTCACGCTGTTTGTATTGATATAACAGATGAAAGGGCAGCGCGCTCCATTAATATTTCTGATTGTGATGTCGCGATTGTGGCCATTGGGGATAATATTGAAATGAGTATTCTTGCTGTTGCTATGTTGAGGAAGCTTGGAGTTGGGCGTGTTATTGCTCGTGCCACTGATAAATTACATGAGCACGTTTTAAAAGAAATTGGTGCCAGTGAAATTATTAAAGTTGAAGAGGAAATGGGTGAAATTACAGCTTCGCGAGTTGTGGCACCTCACGTTTTACAAAGATACAATTTTGCTGCAGGATACTCTATTGTTGAATTAAAGCTTGGGAAGAAGTTTGCTGGACGAACTTTAGTTGAAAGTCAGATTAGACAGAATTACTCTCTTAATATTGTTGCCCTTCAAAAAAGAGTACCTTTTATTACCGAAGAAGGAAGAGCATCTTATCGAGTTGAAATTAATGATAGTCCACTGCCGATGGATGTTATTGAAGAAGATGATATTGTTGTATTAGTTGGAAGTGAGATAAATTTTAATAAGCTGTTTACGGATTTAGCAGAGTCATAATATGAATATTTCACTAAAAAGTAGAATCGCCGCAAGTTTTGTTGGAGTTACAATCATGGTGGTTTCACTAGGTGTCACTGTGTTCTTCTTTTTGCATAAGCTAAATGATGAAATTAAAAATATAACCAAAGAATCTAATAACGTTAAAGTGTTAACAACAGAAGTGAGAATCTCTGCTGTTTCCATTCTTAAAACTCAAAGAAAAATTTTATCTTATAGAGCAAAGCCAGGGGACGTGGAAGAGCTCATTTCTTTATGTGAGGACTTTCAGGGGCAACTGCAAAAGCTTGATGCTTTTTATGCCGAAGTTGAAGTGAAAAAAATTATTGCCACCATGAATGGTTATGCTGAGGCCTTGAAAACGGTTGTCAGCAAGGCATCCGTTTATAACAGGGACAGTGCTGCGCTCTCATCTATTGAAGAATTAGCGGATAAAATTCTTGAAGCTTATGATCAATTTCAAAATATCCAATATATTCAAAGTGAAAAAAGAGATGAGCGGATCAATAATATTATTGAAGAAACTAATAAATATATGTTGATAACTCTTATTATTACGTTCTTTTTTGCTATTTTACTCTCTTTGGTTATTCCTGGGAAAATTGCACTTCCTTTTAAGAAAATTAATGATGCCATTCGAGAGCTTCAGGAATGTAACTTTGATGTTTCCATTTACTATAATCAAGATGATGAAATTGGAGAGTTGGCGCAAGAAATTAATAAAATGATTCACTCCATGAAAACCTTTGATGAACTCAGGGCCCATAGAATTCAAATGGAGCATCGAAAGTTTGATGCTTTGGCCAATATGGTACAGCGATATGTTTTGATCTCTAATGATAAGGCCGAAATTATTTATATGAACAACCAACTTTACTCTCTAATTGATTTACAATCAGATGATATCCTCAATAAAAGCTATAGCGATACTTTAATTCCTGCTTGCATTAAAGATACCTTTGACATGGCCATTAAAAGGCGCTCTAAAATTGAAAATGAGCAAATGGTTATCTATGAAAGACGATCCGAGGATGAGATCGCAGAAGCAGGCGAAGAGACTAATAAAAGTGCAGAACCAGAAGTCATTTTCAGTGGCCATGCAACCGTTATTCCTATCCGTGGTAAGGATAGCTCTTCAGACTTTTATCTCATGATTATGGGAGAAGAGGTCTTTGCTTAGTGGGGCAGTGCTTCAGAACTTAATAAAAGGTACTATCTTCAAGCTTTGTGCTCCTCATTCTATGTGTTTCGTTATATGTATAGAATCCTATGAACATTAATAATATCAGAAACTTCTCCATTATTGCCCATATCGATCACGGTAAATCGACACTGGCTGATAGGTTGATCGAGATGACAAATTCTATCACTAACCGTGAGATGAAGGCCCAGTTTCTGGATAATATGGATATTGAAAAAGAGCGCGGGATTACCATTAAGGCGCAAACCGTGCGGCTTAAATATGTGGCCAAAAATGGGGAAACCTATTATTTCAATCTAATTGATACTCCTGGGCACGTAGATTTTACCTACGAAGTTTCACGCTCATTGGCTTCATGTGAAGGAGCTTTATTGGTTGTTGATGCCTCTCAGGGGGTCGAGGCCCAAACTTTGGCCAATGTCTACTTGGCCTTGGATAATAATC
>CAYGUN010000260.1:0-4024 GCA_964353025.1 uncultured Bacteriovoracaceae bacterium | reverse complement strand
TATGATTGGGCCATACGGCCATTATGTTTCTCAAATTTATGATATCAAAGAAGTGAATGGTCAAAAATTAGTTATCCTAGATAGTGGGATAAATCACCTTATCCGCCCTCTCTTATCTGAGCAGGCCTTTCCCATGGAAGTCATGCAGACCAGATCCAGTGAAACATCTGAGTTTCAACTTCATGGACCACTATGTACCTCACTTGATCGCCTTGGTACCTGTGAGCTACCGAAAGATATTCAAGTAGGTGATCATATCATTTTCAAGCAATGTGGGGCCTATGGCTTTACTGAAAGTATGCCTTTTTTCTTGTGCCATGAGCTTCCGGCTGAGATAATTTACTCACAAGGGCAATATGAAGTCATTCGTGAAATAGAACAGCCCACTATGTGGTTAAGATAATGCAAAAAGAAGAATTAAAAATTAGACAACTTGCAAATGGCACAACACTCACCACTCCTATTTTTAGATTTAAAGGTAGTGGAAATGCCCCAAGTGTTTATATCCAAGCATCCATGCATGGCCCGGAAGTTCAAGGCAATGCTGTTATTTACAAACTCATCGAATATTTAAAAGAGAAACCACCTATTGGTGATGTGACACTCGTTCCCGTGATTAACTCCTATGGGATGAATTTAAAACTGGGGGAATATAGCTTTGGAAGGTTTGAGCCTACATCCGGCCGAAATTATAATCGCTATTACTATCAGCTTGATGATAAAGATGAAGAAGAGATTATCCAGTTTGCAAAAAAATATAAAGGCAAAGAGTTTCAAAAGATAAAAGTCGATTTTAAAAGACTGCTTATTTCTAAAATTGAAACAAAGCTTAATGAATTGCAAGAAAATGGTGAGTTTGCCCAAACCCTCAATCACAAGGCCCATAAGATTGCGGCCAAGCATGATATCGTTTTAGACTTTCACACCGCCTCACTGGCGGCCAGACATGTCTATTGCCCCAAACATCAATTAGAAGATGCTAAGGCCTTTGGTATTTCGGCCCTGATTCTCTCTCCTATTGTAAAAACTGGAGACTTAGAAGGTGCCGCGAGCTATCCCTGGGCCCTATTAAGTCAGCACCTAGGAGATAGTACTCCTATTGGATGTGAGTCTTATACCGTTGAATTTGGCAGCCAAGAAAGATTTAACCTGAATGAAGCAGAGGCAGACTTAAGAGGTGTCGTGAACTTTTTGGCAAAAAAAGGAATCGTGGCCCGTGAATATACTCCCTATAAAAAAGAGTTTATTACTTGTGAGTTTGATAATTACCTCTCCCTTTACTCCCCTTTTGGTGGGCTGGTGCATTTTCACCAAGGACCAGGTGATAAGGTCAATAAAGGCGATATCTATGCCAGTATTATCAATTTTCACGATGATAAGATGAAAAAAGAACTTAAAGCGCAACAAAACTTCATTATTATTAATCAACTCGACTCAGGTATTGTCCACGAAGGGCATGAACTAATGCGCGTATTCACTAATTTTCAGTAGATTTTTTACCCAATTCAGTTTAAAAATGAGGGAAGTGAACTCTAAGAGGATTGGATTATGTCTTTAAAAGATGCCCTATTAAAAGCTGGTCTTAAGTCAAGTAAGTCTCAAAATGAAAGAGACTTTAAACCTAAGAAAGAAAAGAAGAAAAGTGAAGTTCACCAAGAGCGCAGGAATTTCTGCGAAGTGTGTGAATGTATTCATCCCGATGTAGAGCGCTTCATTCATAGAATGCCCTCTATTGATGCTCAATGGATTTGTGTTAACTGTGCTGATATGGCCAAAATTCATGATGATTTTAGAGTGACTCATCAAAGTGATTTTGCAAAAAATCGTCAGTACCGTCGTTACTATGGGCCAACTAAAGATTTTTCAAAAGAACAAAATAAAGTTCAAAAAGATAACAGAAGTCCAAATTACAAGAACGATAAAAAAGATAAAAATTTTAATCGTTAATAAGAACTCCAAGTGTCCCTTCATTTTTCTTAAGCAGCAGAGTCATCATCAATCTTCTCTTTTAAGAGAACTTTAATAAGTGATTGATAAGGAACATCTCTCTTATTGGCCATAACCTTTAATTGCTCAAGCATATCTTCTGGAAGTCTTAAGGAAATACTTTGGGTTGATGGCTTCAATTTAGGCAGAAGTGTTTTTTTACCTCGATTCAAATCAAAGTGCTCAGACGAATCAACTTCTTCCCAATACTCTCTTTCTTGTTTTTCATTTTTAAATTTCTTAGCTTTCTTTGCCATAAACTTTCCTTTCTTTTTTACTCATGTCTCTCGCCGAAATCACTCTAATGAGTTTCTTTTTTCTTATTGTAAAGATAACGGCTAATCTTCTACCCTGATTTGTTTTACCCAAAGCGAGAAACCTCTCCTCTTCTAAACCGTATGATTCAAAAACTATTAGCGGCTGATTAAAAAAGACTTGTTCAGAGTCTCCTTTGGAAACATTATGTTTATCAGTACTCTTACGAGCATTTCCTTCATCCCATTCAAATCCAACGCATTCTTTTAATAGTTTATCCAATTCCACTTATGTATATTATCAGAATATACATAAATATCAACAAAATTGTCTCATTTTGACGATTACAATGATAATTTCATGCTACATCTGATCTGGTAAATCTGGATAAATCCCTTCTGGCGTCTGTTCAATCCAATGAGAAATTGTTTTTAAAATCCCTTGAGTCTCTCGTGGAAGAACGCCACCAATGGGGTACATATTAGAGACATGATTGGCCCTAAAGATAACGTCGTTTGAATGAAACTGGGCCTTATTTAAAATATCATGCATCTCCTGGAAGAGGGCCCGAGAAGTAAGCGGTGCAATCAATCCCCTCTCAACCATTTTGTGATAGGGCGTACCTGGAACGGCTTTAGTAGTTAAAAAAGAAAAATAATGAGGGGAGGTCTCCCCCAACATCTTCGCTGTGTTTTCAACGTGATTTTCAGAATGCTTTACTCCCCCAACCCCCAACATTGCTATGGTTGAGAGCTTCCAGCCACAAGCTTTAATTTTAAGTGAGGACTCAAGCATCTCTTTGGCAGTATTACCCTTTACTATCATGTGGAGCACTTTATCATCTCCACTTTCAAGGCCCAGGTAGGCGATATTCAATTTTAAGCCAGCTAAGCGCTTAAGCTCAACTTCAGTCTTTTCCAGAATATTCTCTGCTGTGGCGTAAATTCCCACTCTTTCAAGGTCGGGGAAATTCTCATGTAAGCAATGAAGGGTTTCTTCCAAGATTTCCATGGGTGCACCAAGGGCATCTCCATCACATAAAAATATTTTCCGCGGCACCATTCCAAGAGCATTAAAGTAAGTGCGTGCCTTTGAAATTTCAGTTTTGATCTCTTCAATTTTTCTGACTTTATAGGATTTTGAGCGGTACATATCACAATAAGTGCATTTGTTATTTGAGCAACCAAGAGTTACTTGAATAAGCAGGCTACGCCCTTCCGAAGGAGGTCTAAAAATGGGGGCATCGTATTCTATGGGAAAATGAAACATACTTAGTTTTAAATCCTGTTTAACAACTATTCAACTGCAAAAACAGATGGTGAAAAACTATGTAATTTTAGATAGTTAGTTCTAATCAACTGGCCCTAACTTTGCAATATTAGATAGCAATATAAGGAATAAAAAATGAAAATAGTGACAATGTTCGTCCTGACTTGTTCTTTTGCGACTATGGCACAAGTAACTAAGCGCGACCCAAATGATAGGCAACAGAGAATTCACGATGAAAAAATCGTGAAACTCGATAGTACTACTTACTCTCAAACTCTTGAATTACTCCTTGAAAAAGATCTCGATTCAACCAAAATTAAAGAAAATATTGAAGTTTTTGACTCTCTAAAAGTGGAATACAAAAAGCTAAGTATTGGCCAACAGCTCTATGATTACAAGAATGATGCAGACTCAAGGATTCGTCTGATTGATAGTCTGCAATCTCAATTAAATCGCCAAGATGAGCTTGTGAGTGGCGCCGCTCTTATGATGCATTTTCATGAGTCAGACACGA
>CAYGUN010000259.1:0-4046 GCA_964353025.1 uncultured Bacteriovoracaceae bacterium | reverse complement strand
AACTACTCAAGACTCTTCTCTGAGTACAAAGACTGTCCCGGACGTATTGGTAATGAATCAGTCAGTAATTTAGGTAGACTTATCAGACATTTCCAAAAGAATATCGGCTCTGAAAATAATTTCTGTTTCACTGATACTGTTCACTCTTTTGCCAAACTCAATGTTGATGCTGATAATGACAATAGCTGGGGAACAAATATTTGCTATTTTGATAAGGTTAAAAACCTGGAAGTTTGTGACCCCATCGTTATTGGAAATGTAACTGATAGTGACCTCGACCAAGGAAAGGCCACAGTCAAAGTTCTTAACCGCCTCAAAGGAATTTCTCTGAATACTCAATGTAGCGTTGTGACAGCCAAAGAATATAATCCTGCTATTTTAAAATATAAGGCCGGTTGTTATATTACAACAGACCCTCTTTGCCTGGCCTCTGACTGTATTATGAAAGTTTACTACCAAGAAAAAGAGATGACTGGCTTTCAGTATAAAACAGGATTTAGCTTTGGTTATATTACCAATGAAATAAATCAAACCAAGTACTCGCAACTTGCTATTTTGAAAAGGCAATTAGAAAAAAAGAATAAAGAAATGCTTAATACAACCTTTATCAAAAATATGTTTAATAAAGAAAGCTCAGCACTCATTCACGGAATTGGTTGTGCCGCAGATATTTTACCCCATTTCTTTAAGAAAACGAGTTTTAATCAATGCCGGCCACTACCTTTTATCATTGATGGTTATATTGAAAACGACGGTTTCTTCACCTTTGTCGTTAGAACGGCCATTGATGATATTCATTCTCCTCGGCTCATCTCATGGAGCTATCTCTTTAATGGTCTTAAAAATTATCAAGCTCTTCACCCGTTAAACAAATGGAGTCTCAATGCGACTTATTAGTTTAATTTTTCTAAGCTTATCTCTTCACGCTAAGCTGCCAGAGCTTAGCACCAAGCAGTCGTTAGATAATATTCGCTTCATTAGCGTGGATGGAACAATTACTTACTATCAACTACGTTCTGGCGCTCTCTCATTTTCATCAAACTATAAAAGCAAAGTTTTGTTTAAAAACCCACTGGGAACTGGTTACCAAATAACTTCATCTCCTTCACAAAAACAACTCACCATTGAAATCGATTTAAAATCTCATGATGAATATAATCTGTTAAAAAATAACGAAATCCATACATCTGAAATAGGAGGACTTGATACAATGCCTGTTGGAAACGGTATCTCTCCCAAGCTTCACCTGGGGGATAATTTTATCTCTTATTTTCGTCCTATCGAGCGAGAGATTATTATTAAATCTATTCACGATAAAGATGCACCAAAAATTACAATCCCTCTGTTAAACTCAATAAACCCTTATTTTATCCCTGAAGTTGTCATGCTTACTCCTCAAGTCATTTTATTCACAGATATTAATAAATCAGGAAAAGCCGGTGTCATGAAATATAGCGTTGGCACTAAAAAATATACCAATATAGTAAAAGGCCAATTTAATGGAACAAAGTTCGAGCTTTGTAGCTATAAGAATAATCTTTATATGGGAGAATTCTCTTATCCCACTTTAAAAAGAGGGAGCAAAATTACTCATTATGATATTAAAGGAAAAACAAGCCTTGGCAAAGGTGAAGTCTTATATGAATCATCAACAGAAGATCCTGGCAACTTAGCTTGCTTCACTACAAATAATAAGCTTTATTTTGTTAAGCAAATCAAACTAGGTGAGAATGAATTTAAAACAGAAGCTGCTGAAATCGATTTAAAAACTAAAAATTTAACCATTGTATCTGACCTTAAATATGTCACACAGATTATTTCAATGGATGGCAGAATTCTTATCCCATTCAGAGAGTCTTTTTATGTCATTTCTGGAGAAAGTAATCTCAATGATGATAAGTTTAAAAAGGCTAAAGAAGATGAGAAGGATAAGAAATGAAATATTTAAGCATTTTATTTACTTTTTCTGTGATCACATCCTACGCTCAAGTCGATCTGGTAAATAAATCTTTCCCCACAGAGTTTAGTTTTATTTTTTCACAAGTAAAATTAACTCTTCAGCCTCAAGAGTTGATTGCAAATTGTAAAAAACTAGAAAATGATCTCAGTGGTATTGAAAAAAAGCATGTTTACTATTTAATTAAATCTGATATTTATAAAACAATTCTAGATTATGAGTATGATACTTACGCCCCAACTGTTGCTTTAAATAGTTTTATGCTTGAACAAATGAAGCAGAAACTATCCTATAATTTAAAAAAATACACTCTGATGTCGCAATGGATCTTTCGCTCTTTTCTCTCAGATTTAAACTATAGGCTTCAGCAAGGTGGTCAAGTCAATTCAATAATTGAAGCAAAGTTTTTGAGACCATGGTTTAAAAATATGAGCACCAAATCACCTGAAGAATTTAATGCCATCACTAACAAAATTGCTCTCGATGTCTTTAACCGAGTAGGTATTATTGCCAAAACATTTAGCTCTAATACTACAAGCCAAGAGTCTCGCAATACACCTAAATATTTTATTTTTGGGCAATTACCTCAAAAAAATGAGAAAACAACAACTCCAGATAATGCGGCCCAGAGATTAGATGAAATCATTCCAACAGAAGATGAGCTTAATGCTGAAATTGATAAAATAGAACAGGGACTAGATAAACCCTGGAATCCTAAAAGTGATGCTCTAGAAGTAAAAAAAGACCGGCCCTCACCCTCAAATAATCAAGAAATGTCTGAGCAAAACTGGTCACCAGAACAATAAAACAACACAATGCATCGATAGCCGTTTTAGCCACTTTTAAGGATACTCGCTCTACTTAAGGAGAATTCTGAATGGTCTTATCAAAAAAGCCTTATAAAGGTACTCGCGACTTTTTCCCTGATATGAAGAGAAAACAAGATTATCTCTTTTCTCAGATGCGCAAAGTGGCCCAGTCATTTGGCTATGAACCTTATGATGGCCCATTATTAGAATCGGTTGATCTTTACCGAGCAAAATCGGGACAAGAACTCATCGATGAGCAAATTTATTCTTTTCAAGATAGAGGCGAAAGAGAAGTGGCCATTAGACCTGAGATGACTCCAACTCTGGCCAGAATGATTGCTCAAAATCATAGAGAAACACCCAAACCAATTAGATGGTTTTCCATCCCTAATCTTTACCGCTATGAAAGACCCCAAAAAGGTAGACTAAGAGAGCATTGGCAATTTAATTGCGATATTTTTGGCGCACCGGAAGGAAAAGGAGAGATAGAGATTCTGCTTCTCATTACTGATTTTCTAAAATCGTTTGGTGCAACTGAAGGAGATTTTGAAATTTTAATTAACGATAGAAGATTGGTTGATACAGTATTTTTTAAGCTGCTAAAAATAGATACTTCCACTTCTTATGAGTTATATAAGATTATCGATAAATCTAAAAAAATTGATAATGAAACTCAAACTAAACTACTTGAGAAAACATCTCTGGAGCAAAAACAAATCACACAGTTTTTTGAATATCTAGAACTCACTTCTTTTAATGACGTCATCGATTTTTGCAAAAAAAATGATATCGACGAAGCATGCAAAGAATTCATCTCATTGCTTGAGAGATGTGCCCAGGTTGGATTAGATAAATTTATGAAGTATGACCCGGCCATTGTCAGAGGGCTTGATTATTATACGGGAATTGTTTTTGAAGTATTTGATAAGCATCCAGAAAATC
The DNA here is from genome assembly GCA_964353025.1 of uncultured Bacteriovoracaceae bacterium. GTDB lineage: Bacteria > Bdellovibrionota > Bacteriovoracia > Bacteriovoracales > Bacteriovoracaceae > CALFYV01. The sequence goes on along the minus strand of CAYGUN010000259.1, from coordinate 338 downwards.
GCAGGGCCATTTGTGGTGGAGGGGCTTACGAAAATCTATTAAAAATATTTGATGAGCCTGCTTTAGGTGGTGTTGGTTTTGGGATGGGCGATGTCACACTGACAGACTTTCTTGAAACTCATAATCTCCTACCTAGCTTTACAACTCCTCCGACTGATCTATTTATCTCTTTCCAAGATGAAAGTGCAGAGAATACAGCTTGGGTATTGGCCAATCATTTGCGTAAAAGAATTAATACCGAACTACATCTTCAACCTATAAGGCCAAAAAAGGTTTTTAATATCGCTGAAAAGAAAAACATCTCTTTGGACGTTTTCACTTCACTCGGCGAACTTGGT
>CAYGUN010000258.1:0-4083 GCA_964353025.1 uncultured Bacteriovoracaceae bacterium | reverse complement strand
ATTAAATAGTGGTGCAATCAGCACTGGGTAGGCCCAAAGAAGAAAAAACTGGAAGAGAGTGATGATAGTCCAAGAATAAAGCCACCAATTGTCAAATTTTTGAATAACTTCTAGTACAAGGTAGAGCAGTGGAAACATTAGGATGGTTGATAATATAAAAACTTTAAGTTGGTCTATAATAAACATTTTAGGTGTCATTTTATTAAAACCAAACTTTTCTTCTAAAACAAAATGTTGATAAAGATTCTCTGGGAGTGAAAGCACATAAGAAATTCCAGAGAAAAGAGCGATGAAAACAAGTCCTCTAGTGATTTCATTTTCAAATTGAGTGATTAAATAAAGGTCCAGTTTATTAAGATATCCCAATGGAAACCAAATAATAAATAATAAGGAGTGATAAACAAGAGATAACTGAGCAAATTTTATTTTAGCACTACTATAGTCAGCTGCTTTATGGTGTTCATCAATAGAAATACTAGTTGTAAAACCGCTAGGGACCTCTGTGCGATTAGTTTGAATTGAGTTTAAATTCCTATAGTTTAGATAGAGTTGAGTTGCTATCTTTAAAAGGAAAAATATGATAAATATACCTGATATACTCATATAGTTGTTATAATGAAAAGGTCTCGTCAATGCAAGTAAAACAGTTATTTGCTCATAATAGTCTCAGAAACTTTATTTACTTAATCGTGGATGAAAAATCGAAGGAAGCTATTTGCATAGATCCTTTTGATGCAAAGATTGTTTGGGAATATTTAAAACAACATTCACTTAATTTAACTGAGATTTGGAACACGCATTCCCATCCAGACCATATCAGAGGGAATGAAGAGCTTCGCAGTTTATCAGGTGCTGGAATTAATACACCAAAGGCCAATGAAAAAAGGATTCTTTCTGATAAGTTACACCATATAGAGTGTACTCATATTCCAGGTCATACGATGGATCATTTAGGCTTTTTTCTATTTAGAAATAATGAGCAAATTGGTTTTTTCTGTGGAGATACCTTGTTTAACGCGGGAGTTGGACACTGTAAGTTGGGAGGAGAACCGAAGGTATTAGCAAAAACAGTGATAGATTTAAAAACAAAGATACTACCAGGCACGGTTCTTTACGTTGGCCATGATTATTTTATTAATAACTTGTACTTTGCAACAAGCGTAGATAAGGAAAATCAAGAAATAAAAGACTGGATTAAAATCAGAGAAAATGAAGAGCAGGACTCTATTTTCCACTCTTTAAAAATGAAGCAAGAGCTTCTGATTAACCCTTTTTTAAGAACAGCAAATCAATCAATAAAAAACCATCTTAATATGAGTGAGGCCAGTGAGTTCGACGTCTTTTGTGAACTTAGGCAATTAAGAGACAACTGGTAAAAAATAGGAGTAAGACAAATGAGTAAATTTCCCAAAATTGGAAGTATGGCCCCCGCGTTTACATTACTAGATCAAAATGAAAAAAAAGTTGCGCTTAAAGACTTTAAAGGAAAAAATATTGTCATTTATTTTTACCCACGTGCTATGACTCCGGGATGTACTGTTCAAGCTTGTGGGATTAGAGATTATAAAAAAGAATTCGCCAAACTTAAAACAGTTGTTTTAGGAGTGAGCCCTGACTCACCTTCTAAGTTGCAAAAGTTTGTAGAAAAACAAGACTTGAACTTTACCCTTCTGTCAGATGAAGATAAAAAAATAACTCAAAAATATGGCTGTTGGGGGTTGAAGAAATTCATGGGTAAGGAGTTTATGGGAGTGTTAAGAACCACTTTTATTATAGGAAAAGACGGCAAGATTAAACATATAATGGATAAAGTTAAAACAAAAACTCACCATGATGATGTGATTGATTTTATTAAAGAGAATTTATAGAGTCTGTAAATTCAGATTGCTCTCTTTCTAAAAAAACGATTTCCCGAGAAAGAGAGTCTAGTATTCGATTGACTTCATCTGCCCACTCGATAGGGCCCCAAATTTCAATTGTTCTGGTAGCTTGCCCTTGTTCAAAGGCAACAGTTGAGTAAAAACATAGTCCCTCACTGGCTTCAAGAGTAAAGTAAAGAAAGGATGCTTTATCTTTATCGACTACAACAGTGATTCGAAAAAGTTTTTTGCTCTGGTAATAGTTTGTCATTTACATCAGTCCGATTAAGTTCTTAATTTTATTGACTTCGATACACCATGGATTAAAATAAAGTATAGAGAAAGTCAAAATAATTTTGTCAAGGAGGACAAAGCTATCATGAAATGGACATTGCCTCTTATCATCTTTCTTTCTACCCAAAGTTGCTCTTATTTAAAAACTGCAAGAAAAGCAATTTTTGATGAAGAAGAACCTCCAAAACAAAAAGTTGTTCCTAAGGCCCAATATGATGAGCTCATGAGAAAATATGATGAAGCGAATCGGGATAATATAACGTCAAATGATACAATAAAAAATAATGATGCTTACGCAAACATAGAAAAAGGAAGTCCTCCTCTTGAGAAGATCAAGATGACTGGATCTAGTTCAAACGGAGATCTGGTTGAAACTGTTGATGTTTTTTCAGACTCATCAGTTGGAGATAGCTCTGCAGCTGCAGGGAGAGCGCAAAGTAAAGGCAAGCGTGAATACAAAGCAGCTCCTAATGTAATGCCCTTATCATCAGGCAAGGTAAGCTCTGAGCAAGTCAAAAATGAAATAGTACTTTTTAGAAAGGCCCAAAGTTTATTTGATAAAAAAGATTATGATAATGCTCTTCGGATTTTTCAAACACTAGAAAACTCACCTCTTGCTCAAGTCCGAGTCAGGGCCAAATTTAATATTGGAAATATTTTGTTAATACAAAATGAGTACGATTTGGCATTGCAAGTTTTTGAAGAAATTATCCATCATTATGCTTTTTCAGGAGTTGTTATACCAACACTTAGAAATATTATTATTTGTGCTGACAAGTTAAAACTTGAAAGCAAAAAGGTTAAATACCAGTCCGTACTGGTAGATATTTTTGAACAAGGGTAGATTTGATTAAGATTTTATTTCTTCTCATATTACTTTCAACATATTCCTTCTCGCAAGAAAGCGCCATTCTTGAGAGTAGTGATATTGACTCATTATTAGATGAGCTCCCTCTTGATAATGAAGTCGGGAATCCTGAAGCAAAAGATTTAGGCGATCTTCAAAATGATAAAGAAATTTTAAGTGAGCTTGATACTGTTGAAACAGAGACAACAGCACTAAAAGAAGAAGAGTTGGAAGACAAAGATGATCTTGAAGCATTAAGAGAAGATTTAGGTGATCTTCAATATAAAGAACCAAGTGAAGAGGATATGCTCATAGAGGCCTTTGAGGATGAAAAAGGGAAAACAGAAGTTCCTTCCATGGCAACTGAAGAGAAAAAAGAATTAGAAGAACTAAAAGATAAAGATATTGATAAAATTAAAATTGTTAATGAAGATAATGGTCTTTTAAAGGCCCCTTTAGTTTTTGATGTTGGGCAAGAAGAGAAAAATCTTTTAGAAATGGCCAAATACCTTCAGGGTAAAACATCGAATAACGAATGGAATGAAATTGCGGCAGCATCAAGCACCTCAACATACACTGTTGTTGATGGTGATTGGCTTTGGAAAATATCAGAACGTCTTTTTGGTTCAGGCTTTTATTATTCTAAAATTTGGTCTCTCAACCCTTATATTACAAATCCACATTTGATTGAGCCTGGAATGACGCTTGTTTTTACCACTGGTTCTGAGGAAAATCTTCCTGAAATCAAACTTGGTAGTTTTTCAAAATCGGAGAAAAATGAATTTGAATCAGAGATGGCAAGAAGGTCACGATTAATGGACTATAGCCAGTGGGGAGATGGATCTGCTCCTGATTGGTTTAAGTCAAAACAAGAACTTGTCGATCAAGGGATTTATGTTCAGTATGCAACGCCTGATACTGTATCAGATATTCAAAGCCTGAGTGATATGGGGCTAATTGAAGAGTATAAAAAATATATTCCACCTGATGATAATATAGAAATGGGTATTCCTGATGCTGATTATGATTCAAGTGGTTTTGATCGAAATGCTAAGATTGATTTTCCATTTAAGGAAGGCTTCT
>CAYGUN010000257.1:0-4132 GCA_964353025.1 uncultured Bacteriovoracaceae bacterium | reverse complement strand
CTAATAAGATCTGTGGTGGCAAAAGAGCAGGCCCGTCTTGCAGAGGATGTCGGTGGATATCTATTACAGCGCAGTCTAATGAGTTCTCTAAAACTTTTTTCTCGCAGATAGCGGTTTTCAAGCATTTTATGTAACCAATTTGTATCCTTAAAGTTTGAAAGATCAGACTCGGCCCTAAGGGATTGTGAAGATAGACAAAAAATAAGACTCAAAGATAGAAAAAACTTCATAAGACTCCCTCAAAAAAACAAAAACCTGAGCCAAATACTATTGTGAATAGAGTAAATTGTGAAATGAGCGTAGCGTTAATGTTAGAGGATACTAGATTCTTCGAAGACAGGGCCCACTAGGTATTCAAGCAGCCTTTCAAGTCTGTCGTTAATATTTGATATTTCAAGTAGAGATTGTTGTTTATGAGAATCACTTAATAGGAAAGTGCAGGCATAATTAATCAGCTGGGCATTGTGATGCATTTTATTGAAGAAGCTCTGCTGGTGTTCTTTATTATGTGAACTACCTTTTACCCAATTTTTAAGATCTATTTTAAGTCTATTGACCTTGAAGCGATTTTCCGGCGTGAGTCGGTTATCTTCAGGGGTCATAATGCAATTATATTTTTGATAAGGAATTTTTTGTAATCTTTGGTGCAAGACCACTTTCTCTTGGGCCTGAACCATGATGAGCTTTGAACCATCTTTGTTCTCTTGCAAGACAAAAGGCTGACCAATGGTGCAAGTATTGCCTTCGTAAAGGCCATCATGACCTAAGTATTTAGGAAAAAGGGCAATGGGGAGGTTATTTTTTAGGCAATCATCTAGCATTTGCAGATAGCGAGGCTCGAATATATTGAGTGGAATAGTTGTCTTAGGAAAGAATACAGTCTTAGCTAAGGGGAAAATGGCCGTCAGATAGGGGGTCGTGATCATCATTAAATCATACCAATGCAGTCTGCGATTGAAAAGTTATTGTCTTTAATGCGACCTGTCTAATTTACTCGGAAATTAAAAAAAAAATCCAGGTATTTTCAGCAGTTATCTATCCAGTTATAATAAAAAATATAAATAAATTACCAAAAAAGTGGACTTTATTATGAGCGCAACTGCCGACTTCTCTTACATGTCATCTTCTGACAATAAATTTATTGATTCAATGTATGAAAGCTATTTAAAAGATCCAGCATCAATTGATGAGTCTTGGAAAAAGTTTTTTGAAGGTTTTGAATTTGCTATCGGTAAAGGATTAGAGTTTGATCCTTCAAGTGAAGGTGGTCTAGATACTAAACAACTAGATAAAGAATTTAAAGTTTATAGAGTTATTCAATCTTACAGGGCCCGGGGTCACTTAATTTCTGATACCAATCCAGTAAGACCAAGAAGAGATCGAGCGGCCAGGCTTGATTTAGCTGACTATGGATTAGAGCAATCTGACTTAGATAAAAGTTTTATCTGTGGAGAGTATCTAGGGCTTGGAAAAGTCACCTTGAAGCAAATTTTATCTCATATGCATAATATGTACTGCCGTTCAATTGGTGTCGAATATATGCATATTTCAGATACTGATATTAGAAGATGGTTCAGAGATAAATTTGAGTCCTCTGCAGGGAAAATTGATTTGCCACTACCTAAGAAAAAAAGAATTTTTACTAAGCTTAATGAAGCAACCGTTTTTGAAAGTTTTCTTAGCAAGAAATATGTGGGGCAAAAAAGATTTTCACTTGAAGGTGGCGAAAATACTATTACTGCGCTGGATGCCATTATTAACAAAGGTGCAGATTTAGGGGCAGAAGAAATTATTATCGGCATGGCCCATAGAGGGAGGCTTAATATTTTGGCCAATACTATGGGAAAGACTTACGAATATATTTTTAATGAATTTGAAGGACAAGCTGATCCTGACTTATCCCTTGGTGATGGTGATGTGAAATACCACCTGGGTTTTAGTTCAAAAGTTAATACAACCTCAGGGAAAGATGTGTATTTAAAATTGATGCCAAATCCTTCTCACTTGGAAGTTGTGGGATCTGTTGTTCAAGGCTATGCCAGAGCTCAGGCGGATCAACTCTACAAAAGAGATCGAAAAAAAGTTGTACCAGTTCAAATTCATGGAGATGCAGCGATTGCTGGTCAAGGCATTGCTTATGAGTTGGCACAAATGAGCGAGCTAGAAGCTTATTCTACAGGTGGAACCATACATTTTATTACTAATAATCAAATCGGTTTTACAACGAACTTTACTGAAGCCAGATCTTCTCACTATTGCACTAGCGTTGGGAGAGTCACAAATAGCCCTATTATTCACGTCAATGGTGATGATGCTGAAGCTGTTACTTATGCAGTAGAGCTTGCGACTGAGTTTCGTCATGAGTTTGGATGCGATGTCTATGTGGATATGGTTTGCTATAGAAAGCATGGCCATAATGAGGGTGATGAACCCATGTACACTCAACCTAAGCTTTATGGACTTATTAAAAAACATAAAAATCCCAGAGAAGTTTATAAAGAAAAACTATTAAATAGCGGTAGTGTTGATAATGCTTTTGTAACTGAAATGGAAAATCAGTTTAAAAATTTACTGCAAGAGCGCCTCGACATGGTGAAACAAAAACCTTTGCCTTATCAATACCAAAAAGCTGATGAAGATTGGGTGAATATGCCTAAATCGAAAGAAGCTGATTTTAATTCATCTCCAAAAACAGCTGTAAAAAAAGCAGATTTGGAAAAAGTGATGAAGTGTTTAACTACTATCCCAGAAGGTTTTAACACCATCAAGAAAGCTCTTAAGATGATGGAAGACAGGCAAGAGAAATTTAATACAGACCAATTGGATTGGGCCTTAGGTGAACTTTTAGCTTATGGGACTATGTTATTAGATAAAAAATATGTCAGGATGAGCGGACAAGACGTTATCCGAGGAACTTTTTCTCACAGGCACGCAGGTGTTTTTAATGCTGAAGAAGATTGGGATAAATACCTTAACCTTCAGCATTTAGGAGAAGGACAAGGCAAGTTTACTATTTATAATTCTCTGCTTTCAGAATTTGCTGTTTTAGGTTTTGAGTATGGTTATTCCTTAGGGGATCCTAATGGGATTAATATTTGGGAAGCTCAGTTTGGAGATTTCGCCAATGGAGCTCAAACTATCTTTGATCAATTTATTTCTTCTGGAGAATCTAAGTGGCAAAGAATGAGTGGGCTGGTTTTACTTCTGCCTCATGGATATGAAGGCCAGGGGCCAGAGCATTCAAACGCTAGACCTGAAAGAGCACTTCAATTAGCAGCAGAAAATAATATGGTTATTGGTAATTTCACATCGCCGGCCAATATGTTTCATGCACTAAGGCGACAAGTCGCTTGGGGATTTAGAAAACCACTCATAGTCTTTACCCCTAAGTCTCTTTTAAGACACCCTCAGTGCGTTTCAACCGTTAAGGACTTAACTAATGGTTCTTTCCAAGAGATTATTGATGATCAATATGTAGATGCAAAAAATGTTAGACGTGTTCTTTGTTGTACGGGGAAAATTTATTTCGATCTGTTGGAGAAACAACAAAAAGATAAGAGAAAGGATGTGGCCATTGTACGCTTTGAGCAGCTTTACCCACTTTCTATGACTCAACTTAAGGAAGTCTTTTCTCGTTATAAAAAGGCCGAGTTTTATTGGGTGCAAGAAGAACCAAAGAATATGGGCTATTGGACTTATTTATTAAGATATAAAGAGTTTTCTCATTTTAGTTTATTAAGTCGTAAGTCCTCAGCATCACCTGCTACGGGTTATGCCAAGGTGCACGCAAAAGAGCAAGCAGCAATTGTTAATAAAGCATTTAGTGTTAAATAAGGAATTATTATGTCGGTAAAAATTAAGATCCCAAGTGTCGGAGAATCAATCACAGAAGTGACCATTGCTTCTTGGTTAAAAAGTGATGGAGACCATGTTGAAATGGATGAGGCCATTGCTGAAGTTGAATCGGACAAGGCCACGGTAGAGTTAAACTCTGAATCAGCGGGAACTTTGAAAATATTAGTAAAAGAAGGAGAGACAATTGGAGTAGGTGCCGTTGTTGCTGAGGTTGAAGAGAGTTCAGCTCCCAAGGCCGCGAATCCTACAACTAAGCCAGCTGCAAGTACTGCTTCTT
>CAYGUN010000256.1:0-4175 GCA_964353025.1 uncultured Bacteriovoracaceae bacterium | reverse complement strand
CTATAGGAGTGAGTTCAACTTGGACTAAAAAACCTTTAGAGAGTGTTTGAGAGCGTCCAGTTCCCACATGCAGGTCTTCTACTTTGACGCTATCGATTTTACTTTCGAAACCTTTAAGATAGGCCACGCCTTCGTGGGATTCGAATTCTGCGTATTTTTGACAGCTTAAGATTAACAATCCAATGAATAAATTAAAGAATTTCATATAGTTATTATTACATATAGCTTACTCTCTGCAAGAGTTTTATATAGTTGCCACGCCCTTTAACATTCTAGGTTAACCCCTTAAAAACTCGAAGAGATGTAATCAGAGTTCAAGAATCCACAGACTTGCAGAATCTTAAGCTTAAAATATGTCATATTTCTATATCCAAAACCTCGCCTTTTAATTGATTTAATCACGTTGTTCTGCCCCTCTGAAAGTGATGAACTCACTCTGTACTTAAAGTAGTTTTTGAAAGTTTTCCAGCCACGGTTAAAGTTCTCCCACCATTTTTTAAGTTGATAAAAGTAGGGGCATTGTCTTATCCATTCTCCAATTTGGACAAACTTCTCTCTGGCCTCCCACTCATCTTTTGAGCGGTACACATCAAACATTCCCTCTTTAATAAGCTCTAAGTAAGCAAACTCTTCATTATCTTTGAGCACTGCTCTTATATGCCGCTGCTCTATCTTTGTTCGCCTATCTGAGCGCTTGAGAAAGAGCTGTTTAAACTTGCCTCGAGTTAATCGTTTTTGCTCCCCTGAGCAGCGGTATTGATTGAGCCATGCTCTATCTTCATTCACCGACTTCTCAAATGTCTGCATTATGTGAAACCTATCCCAGACAACAGTGGCGTTAGGACAGTTATCTTCAACGCTTGCTTTGTAGGAGTCATGCTGATCCATAGCAACGACCTTAATATCCTTGCACCTATCTTCTCCGATGACATGGAAAAACTCATCTAGGGCCGCTTTATCACGAGACTCTGATACCCAAACCACGCGCCTGGTATCTAGGTCACAAATAATAGTAAAAAATCGCTTATCTCGAGATTCCTTGGCATGATATTTTTTAGCTCTAGCATAGACCTCATCAACTGATATTCTTGTCACCTTGGGAATCTCATAGTTCTGAAACATTCTACTCATGCGTGCCAGATCAAGTCTCCACATAGTCATTGCTTGATGGCCGCATCTTTTACCCACTTGGGATATGGCAGTCACTTCACAGAAGCGCCCCAACCACCAAGCGTACTCGCGGGTAAGATGGGGAGTCTCTGGTGCAATAAAGTCTAGCTTCTCAGCCCTAATTTTTTTACAGCTTGGGCAATGCCCTTTTGCTCGCTTGAGACAAAGGTAGGCCTTATAGTTCATAATGGGCATGGCCTGAATACGAACCTTGTAGCTACCAGTAATTGATTCAAGTTCGCTCTCGCAGCGATGGCAGCATCTTTTATGCTCATTATCCGCTTTTAGATGAATATCTATGTATCCATCTGTGAGCCATTCTTTTAAATCAATTATTTTAAAATTAGGGATTAACTTTGTAAGAAATCTTGGTAACCTAATGACTGACCTTCCTTGGTTTTTTAAATTAATAAATGTCGTAATTCATTAATTTTACATGAAGTAAGGAAGGTCTACTTCTTTAATCAACAACCTTATTTGTTAAAGAATCTAGTTGCCAAGTTACAATAATTCCCTAACATAGTGATTATAATGACTCAATTACTATTTATTTTGCTTTTAATGCCAACTTTCAGTTATTCAAATTGCACTAAGGTATCTGGAGCTGGTTCTTGTGTTCAAGATTCAAATAAGGGCTGTCATGTCGAGAATAATACTGTTTGTCAGGAAAGTGGGACACCTGATGGATGTCGTAAGATTGGTTGTACAAGCTCATGCCCAACGCGTGGTTATTATGTTCCCTATAACAATTCAACTTCTTGGAATGCTTGGAAATCTAATAAGCCAGCAACAATGAGTAATAATCCTTGCATTACAAGTTGTTCTTGTCCTTTTGAACCAGCATCATCAGCTGAATGTTCAAATGTTTGTACAACAGAAGCCGCTACTTGTGGATGCGTAAATTCTAGGATGTGTGGCAGCATCTCTGGTTGTGGTCTAGCATCTCTTTGCCCAGGAGGAGAGACTTGTTATTGCCAATATGATAGGGGAAGTGGTTGGGAAATCCCTTGTCCTTTTTAGTCAAAATCCTGAATTTTAACGTCTGAGGCAATACGAACGCCATTTACAATTTCAGCTGATTCTTTAATAAAGCCAAATCTCATGTCTTCAAGCCCTTCAAATTTTTCTCCGAAGGCAATAGTTATTGTTTTGGGAACAAAATCAACTAATGAAGTGAGGTAATAGTCTTTTGGCAAGTCAGGCATTTGAAATGCTTCCTCTTCTTCAGTGGGCCCATCGATAAAAACACTTTCGTGCAAAGGGTTACTAGAGGTATTTTTAACAATGAGAGCACCTTGAATTTTTTCTTGAGGTAAATCTTTGGTAGCGTTCCACGTATTCACATTAAAAAAATCCAAATGAAAGCTAGATTGTCCGTATTTGTATCTTCTTGGAAGAAGTAATTTATACATGAACTTACGGGTAATTTCATCTTTGGCCTTGCGGGCCAATTTCTCGGCCAAGTAGCTATCTTGGATTCTTAGTATGTAGTGCCCTGGGCTCTTGGTAGAGCGGTATAGCAGGTACTGAAAAGCAATACTAAAGAGTGTAAAAAGCTTCTGCTGGCTTAATTGGATATGGGGAGACTCTGCTTCAACTAGCGCCTTAACTGATTCGTACATCTGCTCGCGCGTAAGGTCTTTTCTATTCATATGTGGGACTATAATAGTCAGCTCACGCATCTTGGCAAGAAATTCGATAAAAATTTTAGAGTGATATCCATACATTGATTGACTCACCCGTCAATATCTTCTAAGATGCCAGCTAAATTAGCACAATAGATTTTAATTATTTATACCCAACCAGTGGAGTAGTTATTATGAGCAAAGAGCTTGCGAAAACGAGGAATATTGGGATTTCGGCCCATATTGATTCAGGAAAAACAACATTAACCGAAAGAATCCTTTTTTATTGCGATAAAATCCACAAGATCGAAGATGTTCGTGGTGGTGGTGATGGCGCAACGATGGACCACATGGAATTGGAAAAAGAAAAAGGGATTACCATTACTTCCGCGGCCACTACAGTTCATTGGAAAGGTTCACTTAACAATGGGATCACTTTTACTGAAGGTGGGGGAAAGGACATCAAGATTAATATTATCGATACTCCGGGACACGTTGACTTTACAGTTGAGGTTGAGCGTTCATTAAGAGTTTTAGATGGTGCGATTCTTGTTCTTTGTTCTGTTGCTGGTGTTCAATCACAGTCGATTACAGTTGATAGACAAATGAGAAGATATAAAGTTCCTCGTCTGGCTTTTTTAAACAAGATGGATCGTATGGGAGCTAATCCTTATAATGGTGTTAAGGCCCTTCGTGAAAAACTAAGCCATAACGCTGTTTTAATGCAATTGCCGATTGGTTCTGAAGATCAATTCTCTGGAGTTGTGGATCTTGTTACTAAAAAAGCTTATTACTTTGATGGCGATAATGGTGAGAAAGTCAGAATTGAAGAAGCTCCTGCTGATATGGCCGATCAAATCGAAGAGCACAGAGAAGCGATGCTTGATGCTGTTTCAGAATTTGATGACACGTTAATGGAAAAACTTCTTGAAGGTGAAGAGCCAACTGAAGAAGAAATTCATAATGCTATTAGACTTGGTACCAATTCACTTAAACTGACTCCTGTATTTATGGGATCTGCTTTTAAGAACAAAGGTGTTCAGCCGTTAATTGATGCTGTTTCTCGCTATCTTCCTTCTCCTGTTTCTTGTGCGGCTCCAACTGCTAAGAAAGAAACAAAAGAAGGCCAAGACATTATTACTCTTGAGCCAGTTGATGATAAGCCACTTGTTTGTATGGCGTTTAAAATCACTGATGAGCAATTCGGTCAGCTAACTTATACTAGAATTTATCAGGGAACTCTTAATAAGGGTGAAACTGTTTTTAACACGAGAACGAAGAAAAAAGTTCGTGTTGGACGTATGGTTCGTATGAACTCTAACGATAGAGAAAATATTGATACAACTGGAGCTGGAGATATTATAGCGATGGTTGGTGTTG
>CAYGUN010000255.1:0-4180 GCA_964353025.1 uncultured Bacteriovoracaceae bacterium | reverse complement strand
TAAATAGCTAAAAAAGGGTCAAAATGTCACTACAGCAAACTATGCAAAACTTGGAGGATTTCTTTGGTAAATTCTCAGAAATTAACTCTGATGAACTCATGAGTAGAGTAGAAGAATATTTAAATGATGATTGTATTGAAATAATGATATCTCACCTAGAAGACTTTTACGGCATTGAAGACGATGAACAATTAGGTTCTCTGGCCCAAATTATGATTACTGGATTTTTAGCAGCTAAATTTGATTCTGAACAAAGTCCACCAAGTGTGCACTAATTCGTCATCTTATCCCAAAATCTTCTTGTAGCTGCTATTTGCTGTAAATATTGAAAGAATCTTTTTTGAATAACTCCATGGCCTGGTAGCTTGAATAGCTCTGCAAGGTCTTCTCCTATCTCTCCATTAATAAAAAGAATTAAGAAATCTGCGCTATAGGCATTATCTTGGTCGAGTGTGAAACTTAAGCCTGAATCTGTAATTTTATAATTTTGAATCATTAAGTTCGAACTAAATAACTCTTTCGAGCAGTCAAAGAACTCTTTTGCCTTCTTCTTCTCCCCTAAAGGCCCTAACCTTTGGGCCTTGTCAGAGCGCTGAGAATCAAAAGAAATTTCAATCTCTTGCTCATTAATAACCAACCACCAGTAGTCTGATGGGGTAATAAGATTGCTGGTCAAATCATCTTGCAAGTAAAAGCGCTTTCCGTGAATTCTCTCCCTAATATAGTCTGCTTCCTTTAAGGAGCATGGGAAAAGTTTCAAATCATTGATGGGAGCATTTCTGAATTCACTAAAATTACTTGGAAGCTGTTCGTAGAGTTCAATGTCTTCTGCAATATTTTCACTATCAGTACAAAATGCTCTAAAACTGGCAGGCGTTTTTTCGACATAGGCAATAATACCCGGCCCATCATTCAAACTTTCTTCAGGAACCAATTCGGCCTCTGAGAAGTTTTCTTGATGGTGTTTAAATGTCTCGCTAACTAAGTATTCTATTTCATCAAACATTTATTACCAAAGCACCTTTATGAGATTCAATAATAGAATAACAATAATAGGCGAAGGGTCAAAGGGTAAATCCATTGGAAGGTGTGATCTCAATGGTTTTTGAGTAAAATCCGTTACCATTCTCAGTTTTTTTGCCAATGGATGAAACTTAGCTTGAGGAATATAGCTTACCACTGCATCGATGATGATAAGAAAAATATAGGAATCGATAACAAGTCTAATCATAGTTTAATCGGGCTTATAGTTCACAAGATAAACGATAATAGTAAATATTGATAAATAACCCCAGTAAAGAATTGGACCTTTTTGAGGACACCTCTTTAAGGCAATTGGTCCTACCGCAGATAAAACAACCCAGAAAAAGAATTTAAGCTTTATCCACAATGGCCAAGGTTCAGTGTGCCCAATTCCAAGTCTGGCCATAAGTCCCATACCTGAGACTAAAATAAGTAAAGAGCCTACGCCGGTTAGAATTTTAAAGAGCTTCCCATACTTTCCGCCCCAAAATCCGATGGAGAATCCAGTCAACATGATGACAATCATTAACAAGTGAATAATTTTGTAAACTTCATAGGGCATAATAAATCCTTTTATAAACTTTCTACTGTATTAACTAATAATTTCCAGAAACTTGCAACTGTAGATATCTGAACTCGTTCATCTGGCGAATGGGCCCCCATTATTGTTGGTCCAATAGAAACAGCGTCAATTTTCCCGATATGTTCGCGCAAAATTCCACACTCTAGGCCTGCATGAATGGCCTTAATCTTTGCCTCTTGTCCAAAAGTCTTCTGGTACTGCTCTTTAACTGTTTCCAGTAGGCCATTTTCCCAAATAGGCTTCCAACTTGGGTACTCACCATTAGAAGACAGGTCAAACCCATAGGCCTTGGCCAATCCATCAAAAACTTGCTCAAAACTTCTGGCTTCCTCTCTATCAAAAAAACGAACAGAGGCCATGGCATGGACATGCCCATTCATAACAAGTACTTGGGCAAAATTATTGCTCACGCTTACAAGAGGTTCGTCCCCATGCTCAAGATAATTTCTTGCTCCATGCGGGAATAAGCTAATAAAAGATAAAAGATTGTCTTTCTCACTTTGGGCAAGAACTTCTGTTTTATCTGCTTCTTCTGATAATTCAATATGGAGATTCTTTTTATCGTCTGCTGTTAAGTAAGACATCCATCTTTTCTTAAGAGTTGCTCCAATTTCATTAAGTTTTGATTCGTTGGCTGAATTTATACGAATATAAGCATAAGCATCACGAGGAATGATATTATGGGCCTTACCACCTCTAAGTTCTGCCAATTCAAAATCAACACTGTTATTTACTTCAACCAAGTATTCATTCAAGAGCTTTATGGCATTTGCCAAAGGTTTATGGATATCAAGTCCTGAGTGACCTCCAAGAAGTCCTCCAACAGTGATTTTATAAGTTTGAAACCCTGCTTGAGCTTTGACTAAATCAACTTTTTTGTTAAGCTGCTTATCAATACCACCTGCGCAGCCGATATAAGCCGAGCCCCACTCTTCAGTATCAAGGTTTAGCATTCTAGTGGCCTTGAAATTAAAGACGTTTGGCTCAAGTCCTTGTGCTCCACCAAGCCCTTGTTCTTCATCCGTAGTAAAAAGCAGTTCAAGGGCAGGGTGCTTAACCGTTTTATCAGTCATGACGGCCAAAGCTGCAGCACAACCAATGCCATTATCAGATCCCAGTGTCGTGCCTTCAGCCCTTAACCAATCTCCATCAACGTAAGTTTTAATAGGATCCTCTGAGAAATTGATTTTTCTGCTAGGGAGAGCATCTGTCACCATGTCCACATGGTTTTGAATAATAAGTGGGTCTTTATTTTCGTATCCAGGTGTTGCAGGTACGTAGATAACAATATTTTTTTGTTTATCAGTCTTGTATTCGTACCCAAATTCTTTGGCAATTGAGATTACATGCTCACAAATCTTCTCTTCTTGCTTGGATGGCCTTGGTACTTGGGTAAAATTGTAAAAATGGTTCCATAACTCTCTTGGCTCACTCGGAAAATTCTCTGGTTTGCTCATTAGGACCTCTATTGTTAAATTTGGCCCAACATAACGCAATTATTATGTTTTGTCTCGGAGTTGAGGTAAAATGCATATATGTTTAAAATCACTATCCTTATACTTGCCCTCTCTTTTGTATGCATCGCGAAAGACACTGTCGTGAAGTTCAAAGGCATTGCTAAGGCCAATGGAGCAATTGCCTATACTGAGCAGCATGAGCTCATCTACAGAGATGATAAGCTTATAAGCTCCCGCACATTTTATTTTGACTCTAATAATCAGCACTTTGCTACTGAAAATAATAAGTTCACCACAGAGGATTACGCCTTTCCTGAATCAAAAATTTATTACCCCAAGGATGACAGCGTTTATGAAGGCAGTCGGATTCAAAAAGGAAAGTACGTTATTTATAGAAAAGAAAAAAATGGCTTACACGAAGAAGAGTACTATGACGCCGATGAATTTAGTATTGCAGGCCAAGGAATACATTTTTACCTCCTTCACCATCTAGAAAAAGTCAAAAAATCAAAAGAGCTCGAGTTTCGTTTTCTTATTCCTGCGAGACTTGATCATTACACTTTTGAATACAAGTTTGAAAAAGAAGAAAATGGTAAATACTACTTTAAAGTAGAAGTGGCCTCATGGCTTTTCAAACTACTCGCTCCAAGTTTTGAAGCGGTCTATGATATCAAAAAAAAGAGGATCGTTTTTTATAAAGGGCTATCAAGCTGGAAAAATTCAAAAGGTGAGCTTCAAAATGTAGAAATCACCTATGAATATTAAAACAAATGATTACATGTCTTCTTAAATTTATCTACTAATTTAGCCGGAATACTTTGAATCATAATTTTTTTTATTTCTTTTTCTAACGTTGTATTGACAAATTCTTGGCCCGCGACTTTCGCATAATCCTCTTTTAAAACAATGGAAAAACCTTTGATAACACCAAGTGAAATTCTAAAAGGAATGCGAATTCTTTGTTTATTAAGTTCTGCCATAACTTTAAGAATTTTTTGGTCCATATTAATATCTAGGGATAAAATTCCCTCTACATTCTTCTTGAACAGTTTTTCTGTTTCGAGAGATAATGGATTTTCATTTGTCTTCATTCTATCAAAGACATCGTATAGTTTGC
>CAYGUN010000254.1:0-4190 GCA_964353025.1 uncultured Bacteriovoracaceae bacterium | reverse complement strand
TTCCATGCTCATATGGGGAACTTGTACTGTTGTGGGTAAAAACCTTCTCACAAAGTATTCTCCTGTCGTCATTGTTTTTTGGCGTTGGTTTTTTGCTTTTCTCTTTTTAAGCTCTCATTTTGCATTGAGGGGAAGCCAGATCGAAATAAGTAAATTCCTGCAATCTGACGTACTCTGGAGAATTATTTCAATGGGAACCATTTTAGGAGCTTTGGCCATGGCGATCTACTATCAGGGGCTTAAGAAATTCCCTGCAGGATTAACTGCTTTTTTTGAACTCTCCTATCCTGTTTTTAGTATGCTTTTAGCGAGCTTTTATATGTACGAAAAAATTACTTTTATCCAACTAATTGGAATTGTCTCTATTACAGGAGCTCTCTTCTTTATGCTAAAAGGCTCGAACCTATTTAAAAAAAATAAGCTTTGAGCAGATTTATTGACACTAACCCCTTGTTTTTGTCTAACATGCTTGGACAAAAATTAAGATAAACCGTAGAACTATTATTATGAGTAAAACAATTTTTATAACAGGTATTAACTCCGGCGTTGGAAAAGAGATGGCCCTTCTATACAAGAAGGATGGTTATATTATAGGAGGAGGCGATCTTTCTGATAATGTATGCAGTGAACTTACCAATGAGTGCAGTTTCTATAAAAAGCTTGATGTAACAAGAAAAGAAGAAGTTACAAACTCTATTCAAAGTTTTTTAAATAAATTCAAACATATCGATATTCTTTTTGCTTGTGCCGGAATATCAATGCCCAAAAAAATTATTCCTGATTTTGAACTTGGTTATAAAGTCATAGACATTAATATAAAAGGAGTTCTCTATACTGTAGAAGCTACCCTCCCTTCAATGATAAAGAGGAAGTCTGGGCATATTGTCACAATGGGCTCTATTTCAGGATTATTTGGAGTACCAGGAATGGCCATCTATGGCGCAAGTAAGAGTGCTCTTATTAACTTCATGGAAACTCTTCGTATTGACCTTAAGAAATATAATATAAAAGTAACAACTCTAGCTCCTGGCTTTATCAAGACTCCTTTAACTGATCTCAACACTCACAAAATGCCTTTTCTTATGGACGCAAAAATAGCATGCCTAAAAATGAAAAATGCAGTTGATACGAACAAAGGACTCTATGTTCTTCCTTGGCAGATGAGGATTGTAAGCAAAGTTCTCAAGACACTTCCTAAGCCTATTTACAACTACTTGCAATCGCTTAACCTGCTAAAAACCACTTAAGTTACTCAAGTATTCTTCCGATATGAAAGATGTATTGGAGGGAGAAATGAAACTAATATTAGTACTCATCTCATTGAGTGCATTTGCCTATTCTCAAGAGAGTAATATCAGAGAAAATATCCCACGTGGTCGTAGTCGTGGTAGCAGTGATATTAGCAAAGATCAAGATGATGAGTGTATTTACTCAAGACAAAAAGGAAGATGTTTAACTCAGGCAGAAATAGCATTACTCTCTGAAAGATATGAAAAAAGACTTGATAGAAGTCAGGAATGCCCTCAGTGTTGTCCCCAAGGCGATATTTTTGATAAAGAAAGTAATCAATGTATTAGTAAATATGGAGATGATTATTATCTGCATTTTACAAAAAATAGACTTTTTGTTGTTCTAGAAGATAAGGATCATCTCAAAAACAGATTTAAAGTTTGGGAGTCTTATGGACTACTCCCAAGTGAAGAACAGTTAAAAAATTCTAAGCAGTATGAATTATCTGATATACCAGGTGAGTGTCCACATCCATATTATTACTATAATCTATCTACTAATGGTGAAATACAGTCAACACTAAGCGAATCTCAGATCAATCGAGCGGTGTGGCTATTACAGAATGCATCTCTTAAGCCTCAATACTTAGATATTTCACCTTCCAATATGCACTTAAGTCAATGTGGCAAAGATTCTATTCAAATCTTTACTGCAGAAAAAATACCTGATGCCTTCAATTTTTGCCCCAGCTGTGATGGAGCTGACTTTAGTGATTTGTTCATGAAATTGGCAAAATTAACTGCTGATATAACTCAAGAATCAAAATCTTTATGGGCCAAAAAAGCCGAAAAGCAGTGGCAAGAATCAAACCCAAGTATTGCAGTAGCCGAAGAAGAAACGGCCTGGAAAACAAAGCATAAAAGTCATCACTATTGTTTAGATAAATCTTTGGCCAAGTTCATCATGAACTCAGGCGAAATAGAGGCCCAATACAAACTTCCTCCTCCTGGCTGTGCTGCTTTGGGTTCATTAGAATTTAGAAGGGATAATGACGGAAGACCATCTACTTCAGATGGAGTTGGTAGAGAGCATGAACCCGATGGAAATTCAAACCAGAAATAATTAAAGAAAGCCTCATATGAGGCTTTCTTTTTGAACTTTATCTTATTTTGGTGTAAACAGAGAGGATGGAAAACTTAGATTTCAACTCACCTAGCAATTTATTAGTACTAAGTTTGAATGTCAGCCTTATTATTATTATTCGTTATTTTATTGGTTCAATTCTTTTTGAAAAATTTTTCAATTCTGCTCGATGGGAAAAGCACTTTGTTCTTTTAAATAAAAGAGAGCATCAACAAAAAAAAAGAGAAATCTTTAACTCACTTATCACTTCAATCATTTTTGGTTTTTTTTCTATTATTCTTTTTTATCTATTTCAACATAATCACACACTCATATACCAAGACTTGTCTCAATACGGCTATTGGTACTTACCTGTTAGTCTTATTTTATCCATGCTCATTCACGAAACCTATTATTACTGGCTACATCGAATCATGCACCATAGGAAAATCTATCGCATTATTCATAAAACTCACCATGATTCGATTCGGACATCAAGTTGGACATCATTCTCTTTTCATCCTATTGAGAGCTTCCTTCAAGTTTTTATCTTTCTCCCTATTATTCTCATCGTGCCTCTTCACCCATACATGATACTAATTCAACTCATCCTTATGAGCCTCTCCAGTTTAGTAAACCACTGTAATATAGAACTTTACCCCAAAAACTTCTCAACCCATGCTTTAGGCAAGTGGTTAATTGGTGCCACACATCACTCTCTTCATCATAAAAATTATCTAACAAACTTTGGCCTCAACTTTACATTTTGGGATAAGGTTTGCTCTACTGAAGATAAGAACTATCTTAATTTATTTAAGGAAAAAGCATGACCAAGTATTTATTCTTACTTATTTGCATTAATACCTTTAGCGCCCAGCTTGAAATTCACTTCAGTGGTATAAAGAAAGTAAAAGGCCAGGTCATGATAGCGCTTCACAACAACCCCGAAAGCTATCCGGACCAAAAGAAACTTATCTTTCAAACAGCAAAACCCAAGTTAGTTGAGCTCAACAAAGACAATGAATTTGTTTGTTTATTTAAAGACATTCCTGATGGCCATTACGTCGTTTCGGCCTTTCATGATATCAATAGTGATGAAAAACTAAACCGTTCTTTATTTGGAGCAGGGCCTCCTAGTGAGCTCTATGGCTTTTCAAATGATGCGAGAGAAATTTTTAGTGAACCCAAATATGAAGATGCAGAATTTGAAGTAAAAGATAATACTCAAATATCTATCTTACTGAAGTGAGCATGCGTTTTTTCATCTTTTTCTTCCTGAGTTTTACAATACATGCCCAAGACATTACATTTATGTCCTCTGGAAAGCAGGTAAAAGCTTTGTCTTTGGTAGAATTAAAAAAAGAATTTCGCTTTAAAACTCTTACTCTTTTTGATCCTTTCCAATCTAGTAAAATTCCTTTCCAAGTCTTTAAAGCAAAAGATGTTTTGCACAAGATCTATGGACGAAATTGGAAAACATTTCATCGAATTCAATTCACTTGCCAAGATGGATTTAAACCTGAAGTCCCAATTGAGCTTTTGATTAAACATGATTCTTTTTTTGCATTCTCTTACAAAGATGAAAAAAAACCATTTCGCATGTTTAATCGCAGTGAAAATCTTAAAGCAAACTTAGGTCCCCTTTATCTGATGTGGGATGTATCTAAAGAAAAAGTCAGAAAAGAAGTGACTTCAAATTATTGGCCATACCAAATAGTCTCCCTAAATCTAGTAAACAAAAATGACCCTTTTGATAAATTCAAACCTTCTGGTGAGCTCAAGCCTGAGCTTAAAGGATTTACAAGCTATAAAAAGCATTGCATTAGCTGTCATAAGAT
>CAYGUN010000253.1:0-4196 GCA_964353025.1 uncultured Bacteriovoracaceae bacterium | reverse complement strand
ATTTTTGAATTTTATTAAAATTTCTTTTAAAGGCCTTGAAAACTTGGTTCCAAACAAAAATGAGAAGAAGGCAAAAGATAATAGAAAAAATCATGACATATTTTCCAAAGGTCAAAAATTTTTGGACATCTTTATCTCGCAGCCCAATGGACATCTCTGCTAAATTTTGAATATTGGATTTATAGATCGAAACTTCTTGGTCGTATTGGTTTTTTTTGAGATATGACATAGCAGCTTTAAGATTATTATTACTGATAAATTTTAAATATTCTTTTTCAATTTTATTTATTTCGTCTCGATTAATATTTTTAGTTGGTAAAGCTGCTTTTTGCATAAGATTGGTAAGTACACTTGCTTGGTGGTGAATGGTGTAAATGTGATACTCAATTTCAGAGATTAGTTTAGGCTCCTTGGTAGAAAAGAATTCTTGAATTCTATGCTGTAGAATTTCATTGGAACGAATATTTAGAGCAGAGCTTTCAACTATTGGGAAATATATGAAATTGATTTTTTCATAAAAATTCTGTGAATGCAGAAACGAATAAAATAGGGTGCTCAGAAATATAAAACTGAAGACTATGGCAAAGTATATCTGCTTTTTAGGGAAGAGACTAATCTTATTCATTTATGTATCATCGGTATAGCTTAGAGCTATTTTTAACGAAAATAGGTAAAACTTGGCTTAAATGACTGAAATAGTTAAGTCGGGGGTTTGTTTATAAAATATTTATTTTTCCAAGAATATACCTTTTAAAATCAGCGGGTTATCAACTTGAAAAGGATGATTTCGCTACTTTGCATCATTGTATTTTATAGGGGACAATTAAGAGCAAATTTTGTAGTCTAGCACGAAATACTATTTTGCTAATATTCGCCGGAACCCCTGAGGAGGGCATTATGGATTCAGTTATTTCATATTTAGGATTAGAAGGGCATAAAAACTTAAACCGAAACCTCTCTGATGATGCGCTCGTCACAAGGGCCGTTGAGTTAGGTAAAGGAAAGCTCTCCCAAGATGGGGCCCTGATGATTTATACCGGAAAACATACAGGACGATCTGCCAAAGATAAATATGTTGTAAGAAGAAACTCTATTAATGAAATTATTGACTGGGCCGGAGACTTGTCTCCTATGGAAGCAGATAAGTTTGAGCTATTAAGAAAGTGGGCCATAGATAAAGTAAAAAGCAAAGATGAACTTTTTATTTCCACTAGAACTTGTGGCGCTGATGAAAAACACAATATGAAGGCCAATTTAATCACTCCAAACCCTGCCCATAATTTATTTTTTCACCATATGTTCAGAGAAGAGTCTTATGCGAAATCAGTATTTGAAGACTTTACGATTATTCATCTTCCTGAAGATGAAGTTGATGCAAAAATTTTAGGAACAAGATCTTCAACTGTTGTGGCCACTGACTTTGACACAAAACTTGTTATTATTGTTGGAACTCAATATGCAGGAGAAATTAAAAAATCTATTTTCTCTATTATGAATACCCTGCTTCCTCAAGAAGGAATTCTACCGATGCATGCAGGTGCAAGTATTAGTAGCAATAAAGTAGTCAGTGTTTTCTTTGGTCTCTCAGGTACAGGGAAAACAACTCTTTCAACTGATGTGGGCTCACTTATTATTGGCGATGATGAACATGGCCTAAGTGAGAGCGGTGTTTTTAATTTTGAAGGTGGTTGTTACGCAAAAACGTATAAACTGACAGAAGAAGGGGAGCCTGAAATTTACAAGGCCACAAAAACCAAGAATGCTTTTTTAGAAAATGTTAAAGTGGATGAGAATAATAAAATCGATTTTTTCGATAAATCTATTACGGAAAATGGAAGGGCCGCATACCCACTAGACTTCATTGATGAAATTGTTCCTGCAGGACGTGGGGCCAAGCCATCTCATATGTTCTTTTTAACCGCTGATGCTTTTGGAGTTCTTCCTCCTGTTTCGATGCTTACTCGTGAACAGGCCATGTATTATTTTCTTTCAGGCTATACTGCAAAGTTAGCAGGAACAGAAATTGGAATCCAAGAGCCACAAGCGACATTCTCTGCTTGTTTTGGAGCTCCTTTTATGATGAGAAATCCAAGTGACTACGCAGACCTACTAGGGGAATATCTAGAGCAAAATGACACTAAAGTCTGGTTAATAAACACTGGCTGGACTGGTGGTGTTTATGGTGTGGGTGAAAGATTTCCACTAAAAGTGACGAGACAAATTATTAGAACGATTCAAAGTAATGAACTCAATAATATTGAAACAATTGCAGATGAAGTCTTTGGACTTCATATTCCAAAATCTATTTCAGGGGTAGATAGTAACTTACTTATTCCTAGAAATACTTGGAAAGATAAGAATAGTTTTGATAAAACATCCAAAGAGCTTGCTCAAATGTTTCATGAAAATTTCAAGAAGTTTAAGAAAATGAATCCAAGTGTTCTTAAAGGGGCACCGAAGTTTGGCAATGAACTTTTTTCGTCAGTAGGGAGTGAGTTGTAAAACTTCACTCCCAAATGAACGATTAAGTCTTATGGATATTGCCAAGAAAGTTCAGCATTATAGATGAAGTTTTGAGATCTTCCTCCCATACTTCTGACATGTAATAAAACATTATCTCTTTGTATCTCAGTAGGAATCTCTACATAGTATTCAAACTTTTGCATTTTGGCAGGACAATAATCTCCTCCATGCAAGTTCAGTCTCATAATAGGAAGGATTGAGTAAGTGTCCACTCCATTAGGGATAATATTAATAGCTTTTAATTCAAAACACGGGCTTGGGTTATATCCCTTAATGAGAACGGCCCTTTGCCCAATAACAGGTTCAATGATTTCCACTTTGGCGTATTTATGCTGATCAACATGTTCGTTGGGGCTTTCAAGAATATTAATTTTTGAATAATGCTCAAAGTCAGTATTAGCGTTAACTCTGATTTGATAATGACCACTTGGAAGAACTCCAAGTTTCACAGTTAAAGTATAGGGATCAATAACCATTAAACAGGCCTCACCCTGAGGAGCAAAATAGTAAGCTCCCACATTAATATCGATGAAACTTCCATTTATTTGATAGCTTGCAGTAGGGAAACGGTAGCAGTCATTTGGTAACCAGCCGTGAATCACGACTTCAGAGTAGTCATTTGAGTCGAAACCAAAAGGGACATACGTGTTTTCAACAGGTACATTGACGTAGTTCTGTGAGTAAGAATAGGTTGTTAGTAAAAAAAGCAATGCCGTGAGTTTTCTCATTTCTCTCTCCTTTGAATTGAGTAGTAAAGCTAACCTAGCAACGTCATAACATAAATGTACTGATTGTGAATTTAGAAAAAAGTGATAGTTATCATTTTAATGCTTTGCATTTTGTATATTGGCTACGTCTGAAAAATCTAAATCCATGGCCTTCAAAATTTTCTTAGGTATATCACTATTGTTCATGAAACCTGTAAAAAGTTGAGCTCCAGGCCCTGCGGCCATGACAGGCACATCAACTGCAGTGTGATTGGCAAACTGCTTAAAGTATAAGGCCCTTTCAAGATCTTCTTTTTTCCGTATTTTCTGATTTGCACCAGGCCCTGTGGCCCAAGTAATATGGGATTTAACATCATCTTTTTTAAGCTCTTTAACTAAACTATCTCCACGAGTTTCAAGCATGGGTGCATAGCCACTGATAGAAAGACCTCCTGTTTCATGATCCGCTGTTGCTACCACAAGTGTTTGCGTTCCTGCTTTATGAAGAGCAGTATCTAAGGCCTCATCAAGGGCCAACATATCTTCGGCCATTCTTTTAAAATGGTTCTCATGAGCGGCATGATCGATTCGACCAGCTTCTACGATAAGAATATAGCCATTAGGGTTTTTTGAAAGTGTCTGAATTCCCCAGTAAACCATCTGCGCCAGAGTAGGCTCAACTTTCTCGATACCACTAATGCCTTTTCTGTCGTATGAATAGGTGAGGTGGCCTTTATTAAAAAGACCCAATACTTTTAAGTCTTTCTTTGAATTATCAACGGCGTTAAGGTCTTCCGCATTATCAACATAGGTCCAGCCTTTATTTTTAAGATCTGAAATGATGTCGATTTTTTTCTCTGGGTTATAAAAAAACTTTTGTCCTCCACCAAGTAGAAAGCTTAAGTTGGAACTGGCCACTTGTCTGGCAATCATCTCTTCCATATCACGATCTGGAACATGGGCGTA
>CAYGUN010000252.1:0-4262 GCA_964353025.1 uncultured Bacteriovoracaceae bacterium | reverse complement strand
ATTTTTTCCCTTAGTGGATTTAGTATTTCTGATAGATTGGTTTTATTCTGATCGGTAAACTTTTTGGTTTTCTCTTCGAAAATTTCATTCGCCAAGTTCTTAAACTGAATGGCAAATTGCTCTTGAAGTCCTTTTAATTCTTGCTTCTGCTCTACTAAGCGCTCCTGAAGATTTCTGTAATCTGCTTCAGTTGAAGCAAGACTGTTATTAAGTTCGATAACTTTGGTACGTTCCGTTTCCAACTCCCTTTTAAACTCGACATTTTGAGCCTTTAGATCTTCTATTCTTTCACGCTCCATCTTTAGCTCAGAATCAGAACCATTATTGCCTGAAAACTTAAATTTAGCAATGAACCACGCTGCCGATCCTCCAACTACAATACCAGTAATAAGCCATACCATTTCATTCATCTTTCAAATATCAATGAACAAATGGCAATTACCAATTAATGAGAACTTTCAGTTTGTCATTTAACTGCCAAGAGAATTAATATTATCAGGGCGATAGTTTCTTTTCGTTTCTTCAATTTTTGATTTTAATTGGTAAACCACCTCATCTACCTTCTTGAAATTAAGAGGATACCACAACGAAGATTTGAAATACAACTCTTTACCAAAACCATTATCTCTATATAAATTGATACTGTGAGTTCCAATTAAACTTCTTAGCTTAATTTCTTTAACCTCGATGAAAGGAATTATAATCTCTTGTCCCTTTTCGATTATATAGAAGTTATCACTATCAAACCCTATGGATTTTAGTCTTAAGATTCTCTGAAAATACAGAAGATAAAAAAGGTAGGCATAAACTGCGATTTGACTGATAAAATAAATTTTAAAATCTGTGACTGCCATAAAAGCGAAAAACCCTAGGATGATTAGCCAAGGTATAAGGCATACAACTTGAAATAGTTTCAGCTGATTAGTGGAGATAATTTGTTGTCGCATGATCAGTTCATTCGTTACTCAAATAATAAAATTATGTGGAAATTGAAATATTGGTTTACATTACAAATTTTCAGTTAGCGCGCAAAATACTTCTAGTTATTTATTAAAATATAAGTTACTTTATGACAACTTTTAACCTGTAAAAACAATATTTATGCTCAAAGAATTTAAAAAGTTTGCAATGCGAGGTAACGTATTAGACCTGGCCGTTGCAGTAATAATTGGAGCTGCTTTTGGCAAAATAGTAGGCTCTTTTGTTGCGGATATAATAATGCCTCCCATTGGTCTGTTTCTAGGAGGAGTAGACTTCACTTCCTTAATGCTTGTCTTAAAAGAGGGGACTACCCCTGAAGAAACAGTGACGTTAAATTATGGTAAGTTTATTCAAACCATTGTTGATTTTCTAATAGTCGCCTTTGCAATTTTTATGGTAATCAAGGGGGTAAATGCCTCAAAGAAAAAGGAGGAGGAAGCCCCAGCCGCACCACCAGAACCTGGAAATGAAGAGAAACTTCTAATGGAAATACGGGATTTATTAAAAAAATAATAATTTGAGAATTGGTTCACTTTTTGAAAAACAAAGTGGACCAATTATTATTACTCCGTCCAGCTCATAGGATAATTTTTATCCACGAATTCCATGGCATCTTCTGTTAAGAAAAGAGGCTTAAAGGTATCTACCATAACAGCATATTCGTGGGTTTCTTTTGCTCCAATACTCTTCTCAACAGTACCAGGGTGTGGCCCATGAGGCAAGCCTCCAGGGTGTAGCGTAAAGGAACCTCTATCGATCCCCTTTCTACTCATAAACTCACCCTCGGCATAATACAATACTTCATCAGAATCAATATTAGAGTGATTGTAAGGGGCTGGTATAGCCAATGGGTGATAGTCAAAAAGTCTTGGGACAAATGAACATATTACAAAACCTCCAGCCTGAAAAGTCTGATGTGCGGGAGGTGGTTGATGAATCCTGCCGGTTATGGGTTCAAAATCATGAATTGAAAAGGCGTAAGGCCATAAAAATCCGTCCCAACCTACAAGGTCAAACGGGCTATGGGTATAATGATACTCATGCAGTTGATCATGTTTTTTGATCTTTAATAAGTAATCTCCCTCTTTGTCTTCTGTGATAATATCTGATGGTGGTCTGATGTCACGCTCACAAAATGGTGAATGCTCTTCCAACTGTCCTAGTTCATTCCTATATCTTCTAGGAGTTTCTATAGGACTTGCAGATTCCACTACTAATAATTTTAAAGGCCCATCATTCCACTTAAACTTATAAATTACAGTGCGGGGTATGACAACATAATCGCCCTTTTTTACTTCAATTTTTCCAAACTGAGAATGTAACTCACCACTTCCATCATGGATATAAATTACCTCATCGCCCTCTGCATTTTTATAATAATAATCCATGGACCTATCCTTTGGAATGGATAAGGCAATAGAAACATCACTGTTTTTTAGAAGAACCTTTCTGCCACTTAGATAATCATCTCCAGTAATTCCAATTTTGGAAGTATTAAGATGCGTCTGCTTCAGGCCATAATCAGTCATGATTTTACTCCCAAATGGAGTCACTTTACCTACCGATTTTATTTTTGTAGGTTCATATATGTGGTATAAATTGGAATAGATGCCTGAGAAGCCTTTGGAGCTTACCAATTCCTCCTTGTAAAGACTATCATCTTCTTGACGGAATTGGATGTGTCTTTTGGGTGGTATTTTGCCTAGCTTATGATAATACATATTACAATTTTGATCTATCTAGTTTCTCAGCTTTATCGAACAATTTCACCGCTTGCTGAAGAACTTCATTCGTTTGATTGAATATAGGATAAAAGCCTTCATTGTTCCAAATCTGTCTTGCAATTTGTGCTCTCATATGCAAATCAAATAAGGCCTTGTTTTTCTGCATATCCTCCATATCCGGCTTTACTCCATTGGCCTTACCAATTGAAGCTAACTCATTTCTCATCTTCTGACTCACCTGGAAATTGTTGAAATAATCTTTATAGTCCATCTCTTCAAGCATTTGCTTATTTTCATTTACGTATTTGAAAGTAAACTCTTGAATAGAATTACTGATGAAAAGTTTGTTCAAATAAGTGGAATTTGAAGACGTATCTAAGGGTACAAAGTAGTCCGGCATAATACCTCCTCCTCCATAAACGGCCCTGCCACTTAGTGTTTCATACTTTAAAGAATCATTAAATTTGATACTGTCTGAACTAAAAAACTCACCATGTTTATATCTGGCAATCAAATCTCCCGAGTAATCTTCTAAATCATCATAAGGCTTCTGGATTGATCTTCCACTTGGCGTATAATATCTTGAAATGGTCAATCGCATTTCAGAACCATCCGCCAAATCCATCGGTGCCTGCACAAGGCCTTTGCCAAAAGACCTTCTGCCAACCACCAACGCTCTATCATTATCCTGTAAAGCACCTGTTACGATCTCAGAAGCTGAAGCACTGCCCTCATTAACCAATACTATTAACTCTCCTTCTTCAAAAAGACCTTTCCGTTGACCATTAGCTTGAGAATTAAATCGTGCTTCTTTGCCTAGCGTGTACACTATCTTTTTGTCACCAGATATAAATTCATCGGCTATATTGATCGCATGATTCATATAACCTCCGCCATTTCCTTGCAGGTCAAGAATAAGCTTAGTCATGCCTTCTCCTTTCAGTTTTATCATTGCCGCTCTGAATTCTTCATATGTAGTGGCAGCAAAACGGCTGATTTTAATGTAACCCTTCTCTCCATCAATCATATAACTAGCATCAACAGAATATTGAGGGATTTTATCTCTTATAATCTCAAAATCAATAGGCGTCTTCTTATTCTTCCTTTTTATGGTAACCTTTACTTCGCTTCCTTTAGGGCCCTTTAAGTGTTTTTGCACATCTCTATTGGTAAAACCAACACCTGCTACAACCTTATCATCAATGGCTATTATTTGATCCCCAGAAATAATACCCAAAGATTCGCTGGGCCCGCCACTTAGAGGTGTAACTACAACAATAGTGTCTTTAAAAATATTAAACTCTATACCTATGCCTTCAAAATTACCCTGCAAATCTTCATTTGCAGCTACTTTATCTTTTGCTGAGATATAATAACTATGAGGATCAAGTTTATTTAGCATGTGTGAAATAGCATCCTCTACTAAATCACTTGTATTTACTTCATCTACATAGTTTCTATCAATAAGCGTAAGTACCTCTTTAAACTTTTGGATGTCTTTACTGAGATCATTTTGTACTGGAGATGACTCACTAAAAGTAGCTCCAATGAAAATTC
>CAYGUN010000251.1:436-4276 GCA_964353025.1 uncultured Bacteriovoracaceae bacterium | reverse complement strand
ACTTGATAGAACTCATAAGAATCTTCTGGTTTTAAATCCTTAAACTTATCATAAAGCCTCGTCCAAACATTAGGGTTCTTAGCTTTAATTTCATTAATTAAATAAAAGCACTTTG
This sequence comes from uncultured Bacteriovoracaceae bacterium, assembly GCA_964353025.1. GTDB lineage: Bacteria > Bdellovibrionota > Bacteriovoracia > Bacteriovoracales > Bacteriovoracaceae > CALFYV01. The sequence continues at coordinate 4,161 of CAYGUN010000251.1, read as the reverse complement.
GTTTGTAATTTACGTTTTTTGTTTTAAAAGCTTCACCAGAAAATGACATAAATATTTCTCCTTACTCAGATGTCTTACCTCTCTTATCGGCAGACCTTCATAATCTTAAATGGATATGAATTTTAAGTATTTACCAGGCAAAATTTGGTCATAAATAAAAATAAAATGACTCAATTTTTAGCCAAGGACTTCTTTCACAAACTGATTAGCAAGCTTACCATCAAAACGCCCCTTAATCTGAGGAGTTAACTCTTTCATCACAACTCCCATATGAGGTTTACCGTGTTTTGCAATGATCTCTTGAATGATGGCCTTCACTTTTTCTTCAGTTAAAGGTTCGGGCATATAAACAGCTAAGAACTCAATTTCATTAATTGTTTTTTGTCTGATGGGATTGTCCACTGGAAAGGTTTCGACTGAATCTTTTAATTTTTTAACATGAGAGATAACAACATCCATCTCATCACGAGGCTTAGTTGAAGTTTTATTCTCCATTAACATGCTTTTTAGGTAGCGTAGGGCCTCAAGTTTTTCTTTTTCTCTGGCCTTCATTGCTGTTTTAATATCATCATTTAACCTGTCTAGCATAAACCTCTCCTCAATATTTTGTATCTCACCATTGTGGCATACAAACGCAGACAAGGCCAAGTATGCAAAACTTTAAAAAGTAGGGCCTTATCGAACATCCTTGTTCTAGTCGGCCTACCCTTTACCATCCATGGTTTAGTTACTTATTAGTAAAGCAAGAGGCATGCCAAATTTGTTTAACGGGTTTTCAGTAACTTAATTCTAAAAGATGAGGTGCAAAAAGAACCGTGTTAGTGTCGCAAGGTACCCAGTGGGGTCAATTAAGAAAGGATTGATTCAATTTCGGCCAGAATATGGGCCTGAATATCGTGATTGTCATCTAAATCAGTGTGATCGACTTCAACCAAATTATTTTCAACGGTGGTCTTATCCTGATTTTTGGCCCAATTTGGTCCGTCGTTAATCAGAAAATTTTCATTACTAAAATAGTGAATATTCTTTTTTACATTAGAAGGAATAAGATCATTATCCATTCCTACTGAATCAAGGGTGAAAAGTAGATCCACCTTTCGATAGCCATGTTCAAGGGTGTTAAGCTTATTGGCAATTTCAACAATGGTATCTCCACCCAAGCTATGCCCCACTAGAACAATGGGCTGCTCGGGTTTTCTTTTATCGATCTCGCTTAAGATATCTGTTTTTTGATCCCATCCATAATATCTGGCCCCTTCTACATATTCGGCCATATCTTTAATCCCACTATAACTTCCCGTGACTGAGCCCACGCTAAAAAGATCCGATCCTCCAAGAAAGAAAATTCCCGGTTTATCTACTGAATGCTTAAGTTTTTTCTCTTTAAGCTCGGCGACTTTCTTGGCCTCATCTGCCACTTTTTTCTTATCAGCAATATCTTTTGCTTGTTTCGCGGCTTCCTTCGCACCATCAGAGATGTCCACCTTCGCGTCTGGAATATCTAGGCTTGGAGGTTTAGGGATGTCCACACTAGGAAGTGACGAACTATTTAAGGCCGCGTCTGCTGCGGCCTTAGAGTTTTTTAATTTTTCTGAATTTAGTGGGGCCAATGCTCCATCGAGAGGTTTTTTGCTGCCTGAGCGTAAGTACTGCTTACTTCTATTAATAACCTCTGAAGCTTGCTGAAATGTGGGAGGAGCAATTGATTTCATCAGTTTAATTAGAACCCATTTCTTGAGTTAATTAAACGCTGCAAAAGATGCCAGCAAATTAGCCACCAGTTATTTTAGTTTTAAAACCTTTCTTCTCAAGTAAGCTCTTCACTCTATCGACTTGATTGCCTTGAATTTCGATCCTATCAACCTTAAAACTTCCCCCTACACCACAATGGCCCTTAAGCTCTTTTGCCAGCTTCTTGAAGTATTTTTGGTTATTAGGTAGGTCGTAGATAACGGTGACTTGTTTTCCACCACGAGACTTTGTCTCACGCCTGACGCAAAGAGTAAGACTCTCTGGTATAATTTCCACATTCTTATCAGATTCTTGAGAATCTTTTAAATGTGAGCCATCACTACTATACACTATACGATAATCATTCATTTGATTAAACTTAACTTGTTAAAAAAGAAAATCAAGTAAAAGGTTTTAAATTTGCAAAATTTTAAGAATAATTTATTAATATTAATGGAAAACTTAGATGAACTTAAAGAGATGATTCAAAAGAAGTCTGGAGTTAATGCTGAGTTTATGGCCGAACTCACTGGCCACATTGAGCAAGATATAAGGCAATACAAGGCCCGGATTAAAGAAATCGAGAATAATTTTACTACTGGCTCTGATGAATTAGAGGTTCAGCTAAAACTACTCACAGAAGAAATCAAGCAAAAATATGCTTACTTCTTTGAAGATGGAGTTTCAGGTGCTATTTCAAAACTAAAGACCCATCAAAAGAAAATTGAAGAATTATTTCAAGAAAAATCTTCTGACGTTTTAAATAAATTAGGCAGCTTACTTGAGAGTATTAAAAATAAGTTATGAATAAAAAGTTAATTGCCATTATATTGCTTATTCTTTTAGTTATGATTTTTATCATTTTTAACCTCAATGAAAAAACTACAGAAAAAGAAGTGGCTGAAAGCCAAGACAGCTCAAGCAGAGAAGTTGTTTTCACCCGACTTGGGCAGAAAAAAAAGCCAGAAGAAAAACCCAAGCCAGAAGAAGTTGCACCAGTCAAAGTAGTTGAGACCCGCAGTTTTGAAGAAATTCAAACCAACCTAGAAGAAAGTACCCAGAAATGTCGTGGCAGTATCGATCAGCTTCTACCCGGGGAAGACAAAACTGAAGAGCTACCCGATGACCCGGAAGTACTAGAAAAAGTTTTGGCCTCTTATCTTGACTCTGATTATGGAAAACAAGTCTTTAGTATTAATTCATTCATCGCTGGAAAACAGATACCCAAAAAAGAGTTAGAAAACTTTATTACTAAGCAAGAGGAAAACCAACAGTGCTACCCTTTTGTGGAACAAGAAATTTTACTTAAAATGCTAGATGAAATCACAGAAGATGATGCTGACCCAAATCTAAAAGATAAGTATAAAACCATTGTTCTTGATTATATTTGCAAAGCGGTCGATCATCCTCAGTCTTTATTTCACATGGCCTCATATTTAAATATTATCCAAGTTTTTTCAGAGAATAATTTAGTAGATAACCGTTTCCAATTTGAGCTGGAAAGACTTCGGGGTGAAATTATGACAACAGTCAGAGATACTGACGAAGATCTCATTAAATCTTTAAGAGAAAGTGAGATGACTAATTTTGTTGAAGTTCACAAAAGAAGATTTGAGTCCACAGATAAGATTAAAACAGAACTCTCTTCCATCTGCAAAGAAATGAAACAAGATTAATGAAAAAATTCTTTCTCAAGTATAAGCATGTTTTTATCATTGCATTACTCGCGATAAGTACCCTTGGTCTTTTGTGGTTACCTTCTCAAGCATTCATTGATAACTTTCTCGTCTATAAAGCAAAGAAAAAAAACAAACGCATCTCAACTAGCGACAAAGAAGAAATAGACCCCTATAGTGCCAATGTTCAGGCCATTTACAGCTACCATGATGAGCTTGAAAAAAAATTCAAGCAGTTAGTTAAAAGCAATGAAGAATGCAAAAAGCTCACGGCCCAAATCTTTAGAGAAGAAGCAAGATTCCCTCAAAGTGCAGCAA
>CAYGUN010000251.1:0-426 GCA_964353025.1 uncultured Bacteriovoracaceae bacterium | reverse complement strand
AAAAATATTACAAAATGCTTTTTGATGACAAACGAATTATGGGACACAGACATTCAAAAATTGATTTTTACAATTTTGCCTTCTCTCCTCCCGAAGGCTTTAAAGTGAATATGGCCACGAAGCTTATTGGCAAAAGAGATGAGTGCCACGATTTTCAGTCAGAGCTGCTTTTACATTCAATCAAAGTCATAAGAGGGCCTCAAAATAGTGTTGAGTCTCGCAGAAATTTATTTGATTTGGCCATTAATGGTTTTCATATTTATAATCAAACTATTACCCACTCAATTGAGCTTGGAAAAAGTAATGAAATTCTTAAACAGATGAGTGAACGCCAATTAATGGATTCAGAGTTTCAGTACCCCGCCTTAAGCCTCATTGATGAAATAAATTATTATTTAGAAGGCATTAATGTTGACCAAGCAAAGT
>CAYGUN010000250.1:0-4286 GCA_964353025.1 uncultured Bacteriovoracaceae bacterium | reverse complement strand
TTAATATTTCGATTTTCCCCTTATACTGTGTTCCATCCCTTTTGATTTCAAGATTAGAGCTTGAAAAAGATGGACACAAATCAATAAGTCTTTCATACATAACCTTGATCTTTAAAGCATCATCTTCACAAACTTTTTCATCTAAAGATAAAGTTGAATTGAAGAAAGACTCAATCATAGAACTTTTCATACAATACCTCCTTGATGAGATTAAATAATCTTAGGAAAAATTAATCTTATACTCTCCTCATTACGTTCAAACTTCACATCATTTGCCTGCACCCCATTTGGGATGCTGAAACTCTGTAGAAACTTTGAAACAAGATGTCTTTTTGAAACAAGTGAATTATTATTAGTACTTTCATCTTCTACTTTTTCTCCACTTATTTTAATTATTCCGTTTTCAACGTCTACTTGTAATGAATCTTTATTCATTCCCTGGGTATTAATTTTGATATATTTAAACTTGTCATCTTCACTACTTGTAATTGAAAATGAGTCATAACCTAAAGTATCTAAATGGTTCTGACCAAAAAAAGAGTCACCAAATACATGGTCTACACGTTGAGAAATTTGCCTCATTCGTTCAAAGGGATCTAATGATAACTTCTTGGGGGTCTCTTTAGATAAAGTGAGCGATTTACTCGAGATCTGCTGTTTCATATTTAAATAGTCACTAACAAAATAAGTAGATAGGCCACCAAAGAAAAAACTTAGCAATGCGACTGGAATTTTTGAGCTAAAAAAAGATTTCACTTTAAACCTCCTTTCACTATTTCATTCTCACTTATAAACTGGTCACGATCGTAAAGTTGTCAAGTGACCTGTTGAATATTTTATTAATTTATTCTTCATCTTCAAGAGACACATTGCCTTTTACACACCATAAATATTTGATTTTGCAAAATTTTTACAAAGTTTTGACAAAGCGTTGATAGAAATTAGAGTTGGACAACCAACTTCATAAAGAGACATACTTAAATATGTTTAAACTTCACGCTCAACTTGAAAAAGATCTTATCCACATTAAAAACTTAGAACTCTCTCAAGTTCTTCTTTATCCTGATGTGGGTAATCCTTGGATAGTTTTAGTACCTCAAATTGAAGCAATAAAAGAATTACACGATTTACCAAGAGAGAAGCAAATTGTTTTGCTTGATGAAATTAATTTAATGAGCAAAGTTCTACAACAAGAATTCAAACCAGATAAATTAAATATTGGTGCTTTAGGAAATATGGTACCTCAACTGCATATTCATATTATTTGCCGTTATGTTGGTGATAAAGCATGGCCTGGTTCAATTTGGGGCAGGCCCACCTCAAGTGATAAAATTAAACTTTCTCTTATCAAAGAGAAAATTAATAATAGTATCTTAGATTTTCTTCACAAATAAATTTCTATCGAATCTAACTCTTGGAGAAAAAATTCCATTCGGCGCTCTCTTTCCTGCACTGACAGCCATACAGATCTCACTTCCTCTACTTAGATTTAATAACTTTTTAATTCTTTTAGGATCGAGACCTTCCATTGGGCAACTATCATAGCCATAAGCACGAAAAGCGAGCATTAAGTTTTCGCAAGCTAGAGCGGTTGACTTATGGGCCCAAACTCTCATATCTGACTTACTTGTTGGTGGTTGAGCAATGACCTGTCCCATTAATCTCTGGAAAAAAAAGAGTATTTGTTTTACTAATCCAAACAAACCGAGGGGGCCTTGAGAATAAGAAAGTTTGGCCAATTTCTCATAATACAAATAAGCACCTTTTGGTGGGCGTTTTTCTTGCCTATTAAAAAAATCAATCATCATTTTTCTATTTCGATCCCAAGTATCCAGCTTCGCTACAGCTACTATGATAGTAGGAGCAGTGACTGCCGCTGATTGGGAAACGCAATACTCTTTTAAAGTTTTAAGTTTCTCTGTGTCTTTAACCCAGTAGAATTCCCACGGTTGAAGATTGCTTGAATTGGGTGCAGCCAATGCAATATCCAGACATTTATCGACAACTTCATCAGGAATGGCATGCACTGCACTAAAAACTCGAACACTTCTGCGTGAGTAAACAATTTTTTCAAAGTTTTGTGGATCAACTTCGGGAGTTGGTTCTCGATATCCCGTATCAGGAATTTTCCTTAAAACGTCTAAATTGGCCATGAGTCCTTCCTTTCCTATATTTAATACATCATACAGTATTTTATTTGATCCAAAAAATAATCATCTGCTATAACACTCGAATGTATTTAAACATACTTATCCTACTTTTCATAAGTCATTTAAGTTTTGCCGCAGTTGAGCGAATTGAAAATGGAAGCTTTGTTAATATCTCCCGAGAAATTTTAAAACTTAAAAATACCCATAATACTCAGAAGATTCTGGTTATTTTTGATATTGATGAAACACTTCTAAAACACAAAGAGTGCTTATCTCCTGAAGAGCTTACGAAATCTGCTTTTTGCAACTCGAAACTTTTCATAAAGTTATGTCCTTCCATTTTAACTGAACCAGAGGTTGCAAGACTGGTTAAGCAAATTCAAGCTGAAAAATTTAACACTCTTTCTCTAACCGCCAGAAGTCAAAGCTTAGTACCAGCAACATTTAGGGAGTTTGAAAAGCATCAAATAAGTTTCGAAACTGAAGCCTTTAATAAGTACACAGGAGATAAAAGACCTGTTAATAAAAAAGAGCAGCTTTTTCAAAACGGAGTTTTTTTTGCTGATGGAGTTCACAAAGGTAAGACTCTTAAATATCTGATCTCTCGATACGAACTTGATTATGACCTCATTATTTTTGTTGATGATAATAAAGCAAATATTGGTGGACTTGCTAACCAATTTAAAAAGTCAGAGCAAAACCTCAGACTTTATCATTATACAAAATATAATGATTAAATTTTTAAAATTCTTAACCAGCTAGCTTTTCTATTGTCTCACCAAAGAAAATAACTTCAGGTACTTTTTTACCAAGAGAGAGACGATAGGCACGTCCAGGCCCTTGATAAACTTCCCAGGGCTTCACATATTTTTTCATTGAGACATACCAACCAATAAAAGGGAAATCGAGACCTTCGCCAATTGGTCCTACTAGAGCGTAGATAATGCGACCATTGTATTCCAATTGATTTCTAAAACACTCAATAATTTTATTTCTCTCCATCGTAGGCAGTGTTGCCTCTAATGAGACAAAATATTTATTTGAAGTTAGAGTTAAATGACGAGCTATTTTGGCCGCGTCTCTCGGATAGCAATCAATCACGCCTTTACCCTGGCCTGATATTTTACCTCGAAGATATTTCCAAACATCTTTTAGTAATTTTTGATTTAAGTAAACAGTGCTTCCCCCACGTTTAGTCCTGACAATTTTAAAAATTGATTCTAGCCCTGCTTTTACTTCATGGGCCTCCACAAAATGGGGCTCAAGTTGAGCGGTAATTTCACCTGAGTGTTTCGCCATAACTAATTGAACAGGAACTCTATTCCAATCGTTGTCTTGTCCTGCGTGAGTCTTATTCTGGACTTTTGTAACAAAACTTTCAAGGTCATCAACTAATGCCCAAAAAGAGAAATCAAAGGTATCTAATTTTTTATTATTTTTTTGAATAGGAGTTGCTGTCACTCCTAATACTGTTAGAGGCATTGAGTGATTATGAGTTCTATCGATATCACCTTGTTCAGTTGCAGCCTTCAAAAGCTTTTTAAAAGCTGGTTGATCCGTATGATGGGCCTCATCTATCGCGATGAAGTTCACTTTTGCTAATAGCTTTTTAAGGTTTGCTCTTTTCACTCTCATACGAAGGGACTGAGTACTAGTCACAATCACTGTTGGAATATCATCGTCTATAAAACTTTCCATAAAATCTTTGAATTTTAAATTCTCACTGCGACTTCCACCCCACTGAATAAGTCGAAATTCACCTTCATCATAAATTTCAGCAATCTGCGGCCCAATATCAATCCCCATCTGATCAACAAGTCTTGGGTCTTGAGTGACAAGCATGGTTATATTCTTACCACGGGCCTTGGTATCTTTTAATTTCTTATAGCGATCTATTTGACTTGTGGCCGCGAGCCCTAGGGTTCGAGTCTTCCCCGCTCCTGTTGGGGCCACAAAAAGCAAGGAGCGCAACTCTTTAGCAAATTTAGGTTTATCAAAAAAATACTTTTTAAGTTTTAAAAACTGCTCTTGCCCTGGGCGATTTCTTACCATTTTCCCATCATGCAATAAAGCGCAAACTTTTTTAATAGAACACTGCCTGGCTGATATAAAGGGCTGAAAATAACTGCTCGAAAT